>CAYVFJ010000246.1:0-9022 GCA_964450905.1 uncultured Verrucomicrobiota bacterium | reverse complement strand
ATTCTCCAAAAACTCCTCATTTTTCTGTTTAGCCTTGCAACCAATTGGCTCAACGATGTCTATGTACAGCCTCTCATTTCCAGAAATAAACTCCCAAAATCGTTGCCCGCACAATTTCAAATAGCCGTCCTTATTCGGCTTATTGTCTTTGCCAAAACAACAACCGTTGACTGCGATGACTTTTTTCCCAGTCATTGCTCGCAATGATTTCTTTGCTTTTTCGAAATTGATTTTAAGTTGGCGGATTTGACTTGAATTACCCCAGTTCCAACCTGCTTTGATTTCAACAACATAAATCGTTTTATCTTTCTCAAACTCCAAATCAATACCTGTCAGTTCTGATTTTTTTGAACCATATACTTTATCGCAAACAAAAATCGCCAGACCTTCGATAAAATTACCAAATAATGTTTCCTCCTGTGATTGCAGAAAGGCATCCAAAAATCCCTTGATCAAATCTTGCGCTGTTAGCACATTCTTGGCCTTGAAAAGATAAGGGTTTTTCTGCTTCAAAATCTTGAGTAGATCAACTTTGTTTTGCACATAATCCAATCTCCTTTGGTGAAAAATTGAAATGTGTTTCTCCACATATTCATAAATTTGTTGCAGGCTCAATTCTTTCATACAGCAATTTTATGATGAGTGAATAAAGACGGTTCTTTTTGCATTATTTTTGCTTTAGCCATTTCGACATACTTCGGCATGATCTCAACACCAATAGAGTTACGTCCCAATCTTTGCGCCACTACCGAAGTAGTGCCGGACCCCAAAAACGGATCCAAAACCAAATCATTTTCTTTAGTAAATAGTTTGATAAACCATTCCGGCAATTCTTCTGGGAAAGCAGCACTGTGATTTTTATTGTTGCAGACGGTCGCAAATTGCAAAACATTGGTAGGATATACCATACTCCGTTTAAGCCAATTAGAAATGTTCTTACCAAACCCGCTACCGCTTTTGGAATTATCTCGTGTTTTGTCCGTTTCGCTTAAATTTTTTAACCTGCCATTCGCCCAATTGCCAATAGGTACCATTACCGCTTCTTGATACATGTCGAAATTGCGTGTCTTGTTAAATTGCAACGCTCGCTCCCACGCATCGCGAAAACGATTTGGCCATTTGCCGGGATAACAATTTTTTTTATGCCAGATAAACTCCTCCGTCCATAACCATCCCTGTTTGCGCAGCGCTAAAATAAGGTCGAGTACATATGTATTTCTCTCACCATTTTCGGCCTTTTCTTTAATGTTCAAGATAAAAGTGCCTGTCGATTTCAGTACGCGTAATAATTGCTCGCTGACAGGTAAAAACCACGCAACATATTCTTCAGGATCAATGCCACCATAGGTATTTTTTCTTCTGTCTGCATAGGGCGGAGAAGTGACAATTAAATCAACAGAATTATCATCAACTGCTTTAAGCACTTCCCGCGAGTCGCCAAGAAATATTTTTGTTATCTTGCCAGTCAAATGAGCGGTCTGCTCAAGCGTCACGAGGTCGCCATTTGCTGCTTTGTATATCGCCGAATCTTCGCAAAGAACAAGATCTGTGTTGGTATTGACCTTAGTTTTTGCCTTTGGCTTCTCAGCCAGCTTGGTTTTTGTTTTTTTCTGCCTTCTAGGCACAAAATAATTTGTCTTGATCATATTACTGTGACTCTTCTTTACAAGTCTGAAGGTGTTCGAGCAAGTTCGAACTAAAATTTTTATTTCGAATCATCTGGTTTTCAAATTAGCCAGAGAAACGTGAGTTCAAGAAAAATCACAAACCTCATGGGGTCATCACCAAACCATTTAATATCATGGAGCGGATAGGGAGAGAGATTCACTGCTTTTTACCTTTCTTATGCTTGAGTTTGGACAGCTTTTGTATTTGCTTCACTGCCTGCTCGAAATCTGCATCCACCGGACGTGGCTGGGTGTCCAGCAGAGCGCGATAACGATCGTATTCCATTTCTGCCTTTATCTTGGCGGCTTCGGCGGAAATTTTCCCGGCATGATCCAGCAACTCAAAGTCGGAAAGTTTCAAGAACTCATCCAGTTTCTCGATCCAATCACGCATGGTCATTACCCGCCGGTTGAGAGCCTGGAGTTCAGCAAACTCGATGTAGACGGTAACGATACGATTGAGGGCATCCAATTCCTCTACGTTAAGATAATTCTTGGCAATGGTGACATCCTCTCGCTGTACGATGCCACCAGGGCGTGTGGTCTTCAATCCCATGAATGGTTGGCTCGCATCCGCCCGCCCGTAGATTACCTCCGCCGCTGTCTGGCCGTGAGTAGCCCAGTGCATTTTGTTTTGCACCGTGGCAAAGAACTGCTGCGACATCTCCGCATTGGAGGTGTAGTCCACACTTGTCGCGTAAATATCGAGCACTTTCTGATAGAAACGTCGTTCCGAAGATCGGATGTCCCGGATACGCTCCAGTTGTTCGTCAAAGTAATCCTTTTGCCCTTTGCCCGGCGGATTCTTCAACCGCTCGTCGTCCATTGTGAAGCCTTTCACGATGTATTCACGCAACCGCTGCGTGGCCCAGATGCGAAACTGGGTGCCGCGATGCGATTTCACCCGATAGCCAACGGAGATGATGACATCGAGGTTGTAATAAACGGTCTGATAGATTTTCCCGTCTGCGGCAGTTTGTGCATAATTTGCACATACTGCTTGCTCCACAAGTTCGCCCTCATCGAAAATGTTACGAATATGTTTGGTGATGACGGAGCGTTCCCGTTGAAACAAATCCGATATTTGAGCTTGAGTCAACCAAACGGTCTCGTTCTTGAAGCGGACTTCCAGCTTGGTGCGCCCGTCCTCCGTCTGGTAGAGAATGAATTCACCACCGGGAGAAGAAAAAGGTGATGGGTGAAGGGTGATGGGTGAAGAAGACATGGTCACTTTTCCTGTTTGGCTCTGAGTTTTTTTAGATTCATTTGTCATCTGATGTAGATCCTCTTTACATGCTTAATGCCTTGCCATCCATTTCAAAAATCCGCACTTTCAGTTCAGAAACATTTTTCAACTTTTCCCAAACAGCCTTTTTAATTCGTTGTTCTACTTCACTCCAGAACAACAGTGACTTAGGTTCCTCTCGCAAAATTTCAATGATTCCTTCGACTGTAGTGGAAAGTTTTATCTGTTCGAGCAAAGAAGTAGAAAAATCAAACTCATCTGCAATATGCCAAATCACATTCACTGCATTTGTGCTTTTACTGGAGTGGGTATCCCAAACATCATCTAAAATCTTAGCTAATTTTCCAGGATGACCGATCAGCCAAAGACAAGGAAGGATTTGATGGTTTGCAAGTAAGGTTTCCCGAACAAAATCGATGGAGAAACCGATGAAGTTCGACATTTGCACAATTCTCTTCGTAGGCAAATCAAGCATGGTGCGTGCAAAGCGTTGACCGAGGTTTCCAGGCGCTAACACAATTTCTGTGGGATTTTCCGCTAAAGCAACGCGAATATAGACTTCAATCGATGCCTTAAATGAAGCTAATGACTTGGGTTCGACAATTCCCGTTGTCCCAAGAATCGAAATTCCACCAACCACACCTAATCGTGGATTAAAGGTGCGCCGCGCAATCGTCTCTCCATTCTCACAACCGATTTCTAGATCAAATCCCTGATCGTGAACATCACTTTCGTCAAGCACTTCGTGCACCGCTTGATGCATCATTTGGCGAGGAACAGGATTGATTGCAGGTTCGCCGACGGGAACTAACAATCCGGGCTGTGTTACCAATCCAACACCATTTCCTTTGCAAAATCGAATGACTCCAGAATTATTTCGACGAACGCGGGCCGTAATCGTTGCTCGATGTGTTTGATCAGGATCATCGCCTCCATCCTTAACCACAGAAGCGTAAACGCTGTTGTCATCTGACTCGACAACGGCAATCGGCACTGTCACAAAGTGAATTCCGTCTGGAAGTGTTACTCGAACTTCCGCACACATCTCGTTGCACAAAAGTTGTAGCAATGCGGCTTTCACCGCCGCCGTTGCACAAGTGCCAGTCGTCATGCCGCGCTTCAAACCGTTGGCCGCCAGTTGTTCAATTGGAAATGGGATGGATGAGATCATTAAACTTTTTGAGCAACCTGATTTGCACAATGAATCATAAGCGCGTTGACAACCGCTGCTGCCCACGGGGATCCTCCGCGTGTTCCCTTATTTGTCACGCGCGGAATGTTTAGACAACGTCGTAAGTTTTCTTTGCACTCGACTGTTCCAACAAATCCAACGGGCAGTCCGATGATTAAATGTGGTCGCCATTGATGCTCTTTCACCAATCGCAAAGCTTCCTCAACCGCAGTGGGAGCATCACCGATTGCTACGACCACATGATTTCCAAATTTTTCCCAAGCACGTCGAATACCAGCCGCAGATCGTGTGATCTTAAAGGATTTTGCCATAAGACGACTTTCCTCATCATGCACCCCGCAGAAGACTTTTATTCTTAGCTGATCAAGTAAAGCACGTTTCAAACCACTTTGAACCATCGTGACATCCGTCACCAAGCAAGCGCCTTTTTGCAATGCGTGAACTCCAGTCTCAAGAGCGCCTGAGGAAATAAAAATATCTTCTATAATTTCAAAATCACCGCTCGTGTGAACAAGTCGTTGTAACACAGAACGATTGATGTCAGAAAAATTTGACCAGTCTCTTGAAGAATCAATGATTTGGAAGCTCTGGGTTTCGATCGGATGAGGCTCATAAGTCTGAGGCGCAGCTTCATGAGCGCTGTTACTGGAAGACAGAGGATATTGGTCATTCGTTGCGCGCACATGAAAATGGTGACCCTGCTGAGGCTTACCCACTTCTTTTTCATAACCAATAATGTGCGTCCTATATTTGCACATACTGCAATTCATTGCAGCTTTGCCTAAAATTCCTTCAGCCGCGCGTTCAAGCAAAACATCGGCCACTGCGGGATGTGTTCCCAGGTAATGACACTTTAATACCTCCAGGTTCGGAAAACTCCTTTGTAAATCGTCGACCGATGCATAGATCCTTTTAATTAACACACCGGTAAATAAAAAAAATGGAATGACAACAAGTCGGGAAAATCCAAGTTTTGCCGCTAGTTTCAAACCATCTGCAATGCCAGGTTTAGCTGTCCCTGAGTAGCAGACAAAAGAACATCCAAATCCCATGCCTTCTTCAAGCATACGAGCGAGTTTGGATACTTGTGAATTCGCGTCTGAATCAGTAGTGCCTCGTCCGACAACAACCAAACATGCTTCAGAACGGCGTTTCATCGTTTTCGTCTGAGCCTCTGCTTCAATAATTCGCTCCTGACATGCAATCAGTAGTGCCGGATGCAATTCTAAGGCTGCGCCGTAATGGAGATCGATATTCGGAAATTCCCGTTGCATCGCAAGCAGTTCGCTTGGCATATCATTTTTAGCATGAGTAGCCGCCAGTAACACCCCTGGAACCATCACAATTCGTTGTGATCCCAGTTGAATGTTCGCGCGGATTGCTTCGTCGATGGTAGGACGAGAAAACTCTAAGAATCCATGAGTCATTTTTCGTTCGGGACATCTCTGTTTGAGTATTTGAATCATCGTTTCAAACTCCGATATGCCATCCGGATCACGACTTCCATGTCCGGCGATCACAATGCCATAATTTGGTTCCGACAATGCTGTCATAACGTTTTCTCCGGTTCAATTTGACTGGCCATAGGCAATAAACTGCGGATAAGCACGATGCTCATATCGCTGAAATCCCGATCACACGTGCCCAAGAGACCTTTCCAATCGGCTTCCTTCTGAGTTAATCGTTCCCAAACTTCCATTGGATGGTTAGAAGAAACACCCTGTTTGATGAGATGAATTGCAATATCTTTAGGCATGAAATCCCATGGCCGTGGAATAATCATTGCATTCCTTTTATCTTCAAGAACGTGAACCAGATGCTTTTGAAACGGAGCGATATCTCCTCTTCGATGAAAAGTAATAAAGGTCGTCTCATCAAAACAAACTCTTGCGCGCGATGCCAGGACTTGAGCAGAACTAATTCCAGGCAATACATCCACTGGATGCTTGCAAGCACGTTCGACTCGTTCCAAAAATTGGAAACCCGAGAAATGAGGATCGCCCATAAAAACCACCACACAATTTGCTCCTGAACGATGTGCCGTTGCGACCTCTTCTAGTTTATTAACTTGATCTTTGTATCCCATCGTTACGACCCTTGCGGATGGTTTGAAAAGTGATTGAACAAGTTCCACCACCGCGTTGAAGCCCGCAATGAGATCAGCATTTTCAATCAATTGCTTTCCGCGTTGCGTCAAATACCCCAGATCTCCCGGACCTACTCCCATGCATGTAATCATAAATTAAAATTTGAATAGCTTTTCAAAAATGATAGAGCAGTTCGACCAGTAAAGATGCGTATAAGAAGCTCTAAGTTTTTTTCGTTGATATCCTTCCGTGCGCGAAAGTCCTGTTCTCTTACGTGTCACAGTCCAAAGATTGGCCTGGGCAGATTCTTCTCGCCAATGCGAATAGTGAAATTCATGCCCACGAAACATCATGCCGGATTCTGTTTTGCAAGTACAATAACCAAAATGATTAAGTCGTGATGTCATTTCAATAGTTCCCGGCACAATTCCCATCATAGGATATCTTTTCTTATCTAAACCAATCAGGCCTTCTGACAAAAGCATAAGTCCCCCACATTCGGCGTAACATGGCAGTCCCGCTTCAATTGCGTTGGAGAGAGATTTCCGCATCGAACTGTTATCTGCCAGTTTCTCCGCAAAAATTTCTGGAAAACCGCCTCCTAAAATAATGCCATCAATTTGAGATGGTAACGCACGATCATGGATAGGGGAAAAGGGAATTAATTCTGCGCCTCTGTCTTTCAAATAATCGAGATTCGACTCATAGTAAAAATGGAATGCTTCATCTCGTGCAAGTGCCAGTCTGCACTTGGGAGCATCCATCTCCTTTTTAAAAATATTTTTAACCGGTGCCGCTGAAACAAATGATAGAATTCGGTTGATATCAAGAAACTTCTCACCCAATTGAGCAAAAACATCCCTCGAAGGCAGGTTCATCTCTATGCTGGCTTGAAGCCCTAGATGGCGTTCCGGCCAATGCAACGTATCTTGATGAGGGATCGCGCCAAGAATAGGAATTTTAAGAGGAGCGATCGCCTCACGTAAATATTCGGTATGCGAATTTCCACTCACTTGATTCAAGATCACTCCCACAATCTGATCCGCTCCAGCTTCAGCGATAAAACCTCTTAAAGCAGCTGACAAAGATCGCCCGGCTTTAGCGCTTGGCACCACTAAAATAATAGGCCAATTGAGTAAACGGGCTAATGCCATCGTGCTTCCCTCATCAGATTTAACATCACTCCCATCAAAAAGTCCCATCACCCCTTCGACCATTGAGATTTTTCCAGCTCCAACACGATTCACCTCTTCACGGATTCCATTTTCACCCATCATCCAAACATCCAGATTACGTGAAACTGAATCGGAATAAAATGTGTGATAACCCGGATCAATGAAATCAGGGCCTACTTTGAATGGCTGAATATGAATTTGTCGTTTTTGAAGCGCAGCTAGTAACATACATGTAACGGCTGTTTTCCCGCTGCTACTTTGCATGCCGGCCAGAATGAGTCCATACGGACTAGAAAAATCTTGTTTCATCCTTTGATTGCAGTTAGAAATGATCATCGCAGGTGCCTCCCAGAAGAAGAGATTATATTTAGGAAGCGACGCATTGAACTCGGTTAGTACGGTGATGGACGAGGCTGTGAATGAATTGCAACGACGGTATCACGAACCATTTGGCCAACGGATTAACAAAAATGGAACGGCATGGGTAGCGGCGTCATCGGTGATGTTATTCGAGGTTAATGGTTATAGAGTTTGATGTGTTATTGTTCTCATCTTTTTCGTCTACAACACTATTCCCTGATAGCGCATGATCGATAACTGCATAGAATTTTATTTCTTGGGCAATGGCCCCAAAATTTTGAGATAAAAGCTTCTGATAAGAAATATCGTAAATGTGTTGTTCACCACTTTTCAAAGTAGAACAATCCACGGATTCATAAAAAAAAACGGTTGATTTTAATCGATAATAAAAAATCAATTTACAATCTTTGGATTTACTTTCTCCAATATTCTTTACATAAGCTTTTATGATATGATTCGGAAGGTTTGCTATACTTACGGTGAGATCAGGCTTACCAGCAACCGAAGTAGACAATTTCGAAGAATCTGCAGAAGGTAAGGTTGCCTTACTTCCTAGGGTTGGAGGTGAGGCTGAGGGAGAACGTTCCGATGGTCTGGAAAGAACATCTTTGTAATTCTCGGAAAGGTTAGGCGCTCCAGTCGATGAAGATCTAGAAGAAGATGGCGTCGATGCCGGAGCGGGAATTGAGGTAGAAGCATCCCGTTGGGTAGGCCGCGAAAGCACGTCCTTATAAGTATCCGATGCCGTGGATCTGCCAGACAATTTAGGCGCTTCTGTTTTGGAAGTTTTATTCGTATTGTTTCCGGAATTCGATTGAGAGCCCGTTGGTGTGGCTGCATGAAGAATATTTATAAAATAAAAAAGAACGGCTAGGGTAACTCCAAGGATTATTTTTTTATTCATAGGATAGTGTTTTTATGAAAGCTTGTCTGTTTTTAGCAGCAAACAGGACCGTACCTTTACTTAAAACAAAGAGCAACAGTTACCTGATTGACGTGGTCCCGTTAAAGCTAAAGCAGGATATCCCCGAAGTAATTCTTTTAAAACACCTTCTACTTCTCTTTGAATCATACGCGCTCACTATAGGATACTATTTGCTAATTGTAAATACAATTTACAATTAGCAAACTAATCAAATTCGGTGGCTCTTGAAAATTAAGTTCATAGTTTCAGACCCCCTGAGGCGTATGGGTAAAATCTGAAGGATGAGGAAAATGGATGAGCCAGTTTAGCGACCGACGAGCATATCCCCTGTGAATCTGTAAGGAGTGAGGATGTTGTCGATGCCCTCAAT
>CAYVFJ010000245.1:0-2644 GCA_964450905.1 uncultured Verrucomicrobiota bacterium | reverse complement strand
ACTCACTCTTAATATCGTTTCAATCAATTCAAATTCAGTCGTCTGTGTGAGAACACCAGTCACAGAAGCGCCTGTTCCCAGACATTCAACCAGTGATCGTTCAAGTTGATAACCCGCTCTTTCTACTCGTTGAAGAATGATCTCTCCACAACGACGCGCTTTAGCTACCGCATCATGACCAAAAATCGTCAACATACCTTGGGCACGAAATCCGTCTCGATAGGTTGCGCTTACTTTATAAGTAGATGGCGCTGGCTTTCCTTTTGCTCCAACAATACGAACTCGATCCTGAGCTTCTTCTTTCACAGCAAGCGAAAGAAATGAAACCGTCGCATCCGGACTTAAGTAACAAGATGGATCACCGATTTCATACACAAGCTGTTCTTTAACGGTTTGTTCATTCACAGATCCCCCTGTGTTTTTAGGTTTTGTCACCACACAAGAACCATCTGAATCCACTTCGACAACAGGAAACCCGATATCTGATGGACGATCTAGTTCTAACCAGTTTGTGCATATTCCACCTGTGACTTGAGTTCCACATTCAATCAAATGTCCAGCCACAGTGGCTCCTGCAATTCGGTCGTAATCATCCCATGACCATCCAAAATGTTTCACACACGGTGCAACCGTTAAACTAGGATCTGCCACACGCCCGGTAATCACAAGATCCGCGCCTTGAACAAGCGCTTCCACAATAGGTTTAGCGCCAAGATAAGCATTCGCAGTCATCAGCGATTTCAAAATCTTATGGATCGGTTCGCCCGTTTCTAAATGATTCAATAGACCATCGCCCGCACCTTTCTGACATTGACTTCTCATGACAGGCAGAACGTCATCTCCCGACACGACCCCAACCTTCATCTTTTGAAGCCCAGCCTGACGGAGGATTTCCAGACAAGCACGAGCACAACCCTGAGGATTTAAGCCACCCGCGTTGCTGATGAGTTTAAACTTAAATCCTTTCTTCCAAAATGGAATGAAAGAACGGATCACATCTAAAAAATCGCGTGCATAACCTGCCGATGGATCTTTTTCACGTTGCTTAGCCAGGATCGACATCGACACTTCTGCAAGATAATCGAGGGTTAAATAATCGAGATCCGGTTGTTGAGAAACCAGTCGTGCGGGAGCATCCATATCATCTCCCCAAAATCCTTGTGCATTGCCAATTTTAAGCATTTTCACTTTTCTGGGATGGCCGCCTTCTCAACCCAAAGAAGTATTAAGATCATCCGCAATGATGATGAGCACATTCTTTTTTTGATAAGAGATTGGTAAGGAACACCGAATTTATTAGCCATGATCTTGAGTTTATTGAGCATCGAAAGAGATAATCGAAGAGAGATGGATATCCCACTTGGTTTCAAATTGGGAAATGTCACATCAGGAGGCCTTACTTTTTATAAGTTGTTCCACTCGACTGATCACGGAAGAGTCCATCTGAATCTCCTTCGGCCAGTTGCGGGTATAACCTTCTCCAGATAATTTTGCGGTGGCGTCGATTCCCATATGACTTCCTATATTGGGAAGCGTTGGCGCATGATCCAAACTATCGCTGGGTCCTTTACTGAAAATAATGTCACGTTGTGGATCCACATTCGCGCAAAGATGAAAAAGCACATCGCTGGTGTTCTGAACGTTCACATGAGCATCTACGACAACAATAATTTTTGAAAACATCATTTGTCCCATTCCCCATAAACCATTCATGATTTTGAAGGCATGATAAGGATATTGCTTTCTGATGCTCACAAAAACCAGATTGTGAAAGACACCTTCTGCTGGTAAACTCATATTCACTATTTCTGGAAAATTCATTTTGAAAATGGGCAGAAAGATCTGGACGGAGGCAGTTCCTATATAGAAATCTTCCATCGGAGGTTTTCCCACGATGGTGCATGGATAAACGGCGTCCTTACGATGAGTGATACATTCCACATGAAAAACTGGATAAGGATCTTCAGGAGCATAGAATCCAGTATGATCTCCAAAAGGTCCTTCCAGACGTGTTTCGCCCGGTTGGACATAACCTTCCAAAACAAAATCTGCATCGGCGGGAACTTCAAGATCGTTGGTTTCACATTTCACGAGTTCCACCGATTTTTTTCGTAAAAAACCCGCTAGAAGCGCTTCATTGACGCCATCAGGGAGTGGCGCGGTGGCTGCAAACGTATAAATAGGATCCCCTCCAAGAACAACTGCAACCGGCATTTTTTGGTCTGTTTCATAATAACGTCGACCATGTCGCGCTCCCACCTTATGAATCTGCCAGTGCATGCCCGTCGTCCAACCATCATAGATTTGCATCCGATACATTCCCCAATTATATTCGTTCGTATCTGGATCTTTGGTAATGACAATGGGAAAGGTGATAAATCTGCCTCCGTCTTCCGGCCAACATTTTAAGATCGGTAGGTTTAAAAGACTAAAGACATTCTCAGAAATATTTTTTGGACGATGAACGATCACTTCTTTGCATGGACCTGAAGAAAGGAGTTTTGGTTTAGCATGACGAAGTTCCAATGCCTTTCGTAAAAGAGAAAGAGCTTCGATCCATGAAGTCGGAGGTTTTGCCTTGAGAAGAGACCCAAGTTGATTGGCTACTTCATCCACATGCTCCACACCCAATGCCATCGCCATC
>CAYVFJ010000244.1:0-4924 GCA_964450905.1 uncultured Verrucomicrobiota bacterium | reverse complement strand
CTAATCTTAGATAAAAATGGGTCCTATCAAATCCATAATAGATGATCCGAAAAATTTTTTCTCCTTGGAACATCGTTCCATGTGATTGTCCCGTTTCATAACGTCCCGCCTCGTGCCATTCAAAATAAGTGGTTTGAATTCCGTCGATAGACGGTTGAATGAGGCCGATCGGATTTTGTGTGACATAAGGTCTGATGGAAGGACGACAGATAGGATAAAAAAGTTTGTTGGGTGGGGTGGCGTGACACAGAAGATATACATTTTGAAGATGCGTGCGAAAAAGCTCGTCAAAAAGAAGATCATTATCCGTCTGAAAATCGGGACCATACCACCAAAACCAATCACTCCCTTCTGCGGCATAAATTTCCATCCAGACACGTTCTGCGATTTCCGGAGAAATTTCTGAGCGATGTTGTTCCCACCAACGACGGGTTTCACCCAAACATTGCCAGGCGAGATTTTCTTCTGAATCGCCAATCCAAATATCGAAATTAGCTTGAATCCACGATCCCGAATGAAGATGGGTTAGAGATCGTCGCTGAACGGGCAATTGAATATAATCTTTTAAAGTAATCGTTCGCCACTGATGGGTTTGAGCCAACTGACGGTACCATGAATCTAAAAAACTTTCTCCGCCGTCTGAAAAATATTCCCACGCATTTTCTCCGTCCAAAATGATCGCAACCAGTGGGTTGTTTTTTTCTTTGACAGCATTTGCGATACCTTGGATGTGGCGCATAATAAAGGAAGTCGCTTCTTGAGGAGGATTTTTAGCGGCGGAAAAGCCAATAAAATCGCTGAGCGAACGATCCCGAAAAATGGCATGAATAGAAGTCTCATTCCATACGGCTTCATAGGCATCGTAAAGCTGCGGTCGTTCAATGATATTCCCAAATTGATGAGATAAACTCCGAAAAAGAATCTCTTCATCTGTCGCAAACCATTGAAAACCCATTTGATGAAAAATGGGAATGAGTTCCGGACAAACCGATCCTTCTGAAGGCCACAGTCCCACCGGTTTAGTTCCAAAAACTTTTTGATGTTGTTCCACCGCAAGCCGGAGATGCGCTTCCATATCTTCTGGCCATTCGAATGAGGGAGGCAACGCAGCCATCGGCATGGCGCGATAAGCAAAATCAGAATTGATAATCAAGGGGCTTATTGGATGAAAAAAAGGCGTGGTGCTTAACTCTATTTTTCCTCCTTCAGCCAAAGAACGGTAACGCGACAAAACTGTTTTCAAAATCTGTTTGTGAATGGAAAGAACGACGCTTTTATCTTCTTCAGAAAAATGTTTTCCTTTCATTTTTAACTCTCGAAGTTCAGGAAACTCCGCGCAGGCGGCATAACCACACCAAGCAAGATTAAACCAAACCTGTAAATCCAGATAATCTTGTTTTGAAAAAAAGGAGACGCTGTCATCCAGCGATATATGAGTCAAATCATAACCGCGTCGAGCCAACAATTCATGATATCTAGGATAAGGACGAATGAGGTGATCCCAATTTGCTTTAAAAAAATGCTCCAGAAGATGGCGTTTATCCAGAGGCGATAATTCTGAAGCAGGGATCCGAGTCCATTCTTCCCATAAATCTTTCACCTCGTCCTGAGCCAGTTCACAAATCTGTTTCACTAATACGGGAGTGAGATTAAAGATCATTCCCACTTCAGGATGTCGACGAGCCATTTCTACCATATCCAGATATCCCTTGACCGCGTGCAACCGGACCCAAGGCATCATGGCCGTTTTCGTCATCGGATTGACGTAATACGGCTGATGCATATGCCATAAAAGAGCTACATGAAGCATAATTCTCTACGTCTCTGCGTGAGAGACTTTCTTTTACCAAAATTTCAAATATCTTTAGTTATTCGCTTTTGGTGGAGGGACGACACGAATGGGAATTGGGAATCTCATTTCTAAGTTATCTTCCAAATAGACTTCCACCCAATGGATGCCTTCCTGCTGAAATTGAATATTTCCAAAAACGCTCATTTGAGTAATGTGATGATCGACCGATAACAACTCAAACTCACCTTGAGTGGTTGCAATCACATTCGTATGATCTGGCAAAACAATCTGATATCGATATCTAAATCTTCCAACTCCACAACACCAACGCGTAAAAATACAGAGTCGAATTGCAGAAATAGGCAAGGCAGGAACCGTGATCACACCAAGGATTCCAATAAGGATGAAGTTTCCGTTCATTTCCTGTCGAACTTCTTCACAAAGAAGACAGGCTTGAAGATCAGGCAGTATTTTTTCAGACATAGATTAAACTTTAGATAAATTTTTGGTTGAAAATCAAACGAATCTTCATATTTCCACTTCCTTTAAAAATCGAGCTGCATCCTCGGGAGGAACAGGGTTTACATAAACACCGGTTCCCACTTCAAAACCCGCGATTTGCGTCAAACGCGGTGTGATTTCCATGTGCCACCGGAAATCCTGTTCAAGAGTCGTCCAATAACCTTTCTTGAAATACCGCGCTGGAGCTGTATGAATGAGATAATTATATTGCGGTTGATTTAAACCCCTTCGAAGTTTGAGGAGAGAAATTTTTAAGATGTCTGCTAACTGTAGAATATCCGGTGATTCAATTCGATAAAAATCTGGAGATTGATGCCGTGGCATAATGCATAACTCAAAAGGAAAACGCGAGGCATAGGGACAAAAACAAATGAACGCAGTGTTTTGATAGACAATTCTCTGTGGATCTTTGAGTTCTTGTTTTAAAATGTCCGCAAAAATATTGCGTTCCTTCTGCTCAAAATAATTCTGTGCGCCAACCAGTTTTTCTTTCACAATCTTGGGCGTAATCGGTGTCGCAATAATCTGCGAATGAGGATGGCTCAAGACGCCTCCGGAGTCATTTCCAAAATTCTTAAAAACTAAGACATAACGAAAACGTGTGTCCTTCAATAAATCGATCATACGCACCCGATAAGTTTCAATCACAGAGGCAATTCCTTCCAATGATTGGTCTTCAAGTTGAAGATCGTGATGAGGGGTTTCAATGACAACCTCATGAGCTCCAATCCCGGTCATCCGGTCATAAAGACCGTCGCCTTCCTTTTCCAAATGTCCTTCAATTCTTAAAACAGGAAATTGGTTCGGCACCACACGCACCTTCCAACCCGGACCATTGGGCTTGGAATTTGGCGAGCGTATGGCAAAAATCTCGGGAGGAGTGAGATTTTCATTTCCTTCGGCGAATGCGTTGATTTTAGGTTCCGTCGCTCCATTGTTATTTTTCAAAAAATCGGCAGGCCGCCGAGTTCGTTCCGTGGCAATAATCACCCACCGTTTGACAACTGGATCTTGACGTAATTCAGGCATGAGATTGTAAGGATTGATAAAGAGTTTCGTAATGGACCACCGATTGATCCCAAGAAAAATTCATTTTCATTGCATTTTGACGTAAAACGGAAAGATCCTTAGGACGACGATAGATTTGAAGTGCTTGCTCAAATGCGGTCAGCAATTCATCTGACTCTGGCTTTTGAAATTTGATACCATCTCCTGTTTGATTTTTAGGGTTCCACTGTTGAACCGTATCATCCAAGCCGCCTGTAGCACGAACCACAGGGATCGCTCCATAACGCATGGCATACAACTGACTCAATCCGCAAGGTTCATAAAGAGATGGCATAAGATAAAAATCACTTCCCGCGTAGATACGATGGGCTAATCCTTCGTCGTACCCAATTCTTAACCCTATCTGTTTAGGATATCTGATAGCAAGCTCTTGAAATGCTTTTTCATAGGATTGATCGCCACTTGCTAAAATAGCAAATCTCGCGCCCCATTCCAACATTTTAGGAAAAGCAGCTAAAATCAAATCTATTCCTTTCTGTTTTGCAAAACGAGTCACTATCCCAAAAATGGGATCATCCTGAGTCATTTCCATTTTTAATTCTCGTGCCAAAGCAATTTTACAAGGACGTTTACCTTCAAGAGATGTGATTCCAAAGGTTTGTGGTAAATGACGATCTTGCTCAGGATTCCACACAGAATAATCGACTCCATTGGTGATCCCATGAAGAAGATGTCTTCTCTCTCGTAAAACTCCTTCCAGACCATAGCCGTATTCAGAAGTTTGAATTTCCTGGGCATAACGACGACTCACCGTGGTCACGGCATCCGCAAAAAGGATGCCCCCTTTCATTAAATTAAGATGACCGTAGAATTCCAATCCGTGAAGTGAAAAATAATGGGCATCCAAATGAGTAAGAGCCGCTTCCCGCATATCAAACACGCCTTGGTAAGCTAAATTATGAATAGTGAAAACAGACGAAACATGAGGAAAAGATCCGTGAGTCTTTTGTGCATGCATCAGAACGGGAAGAAAGGCTGTTTGCCAATCGTGGGCATGAATCACATCTGTTTTTAATCCAAGCGATTGAATGCTACGGAGCACCGCTTTACTAAAAAAAATAAATCTCTCTGCGTTATCTTCATAACCCTGCTCCGGCGGTCCATAAAGAAATTCACGATCAAAATATACTTCCTTTCGAATCGCATAAACGTGAACCCCCGTCTGTTGATGAATTTGGAATACCGAATAACTCACGCTCTGTTGTCCCATCTCCAATTGATCGCTAAAAAGAAATTTTGGTGAGGAAGCCTGGACACATCGATAATAAGGGATGAAAACAAAAACGGCATGACCTCGTTGACTCAAAGCATAAGGCAAAGTCCCCATGACATCCCCTAACCCACCTGTTTTGGCGAAGGGCGTCATTTCGCTCGCTGTCATTACAATATTCATCTCAATTTGAGGATTAAAACTTTCGGCTGTCTGTGAAGACCCAGAAAAATGTTGTTTTTTGTGGTGCAAACAAATCCGATTACCAGAGTAGAGAAATGTCGTAGGCGCCTATACTCTCATCACAGGTTATCATGGTCATGTCTTCCGCT
>CAYVFJ010000243.1:0-10659 GCA_964450905.1 uncultured Verrucomicrobiota bacterium | reverse complement strand
ATCATCAAATAGATCCACAAGCTGATGATCTTGCGATGACCGAAAAACTACATCACATCGCTGATGAATCTCATGAACATCATGTTTACGTAAGCCCCCTTTATACTGCAGATAAAATTGTGGCGCGGCATGAAGAAAAACGAGAGATCTTTGAACGCACGAAGATTCAAATTGTGGATATGGAATCTTATTCTGTCTATCAGGAAGCAAAAAGTCGTGGGATTCCGTTTGTGGGGATTCATGCCATTACGGACACTGCTGAAGAAGATATCCCTGCTCTAGAAATTATTACTCCTTTTTTGATCTCTCGATCTCTGTGGCGATATCCCAAGATCTTTTGGGATATCACAACCCACCCTCGTTTTATTGTGGACATGGCTCTTTTAAATCATGATGCCAAAGTTGCAGGACGAAATCTCGCACATTTTTTGATTTCAAACAGCGCCCACTTAGGAAATTTTCTAGCTCGCTTATAAAATAACTTCATATTCCGAAACAGCGGTGAGCAAAAAAGCTCGATGGATGGCTGCCCTGAGTGATGATGCAGTGCGCATGCGGAGCGCGAGTGTGATTTGACAGATTCAAATCCCCTGCTATTCTCATTCCATGGATTATCTCTGGGCGCCTTGGCGCGCGCAATATCTTCTTCATGAAAAACCTAAGCATTGTGTTTTTTGTGCTGCTGCATCTCAAAAAGATGGCCAAGGCGACACGGTGGACGACGCTTCTACCTATCTACTCGCGCGCGACCGCACCTGTTTTGCCATTTTAAATGTTTTTCCTTATACCGGAGGACATCTGATGATTGCTCCCTACCGACATACAAGCGAGATGAACGACCTCACAGATGATGAATTAAAGGATGTCTTCGTTTTGGCTCGCCGCTGTAAAAATGCGCTTCAACAAGCATTTCATCCACATGGTTTCAATCTAGGCTTTAATTTGGGAGAAGCCGCAGGAGCCGGCATCGTCGATCACCTTCATCTCCATATCGTGCCCCGATGGAAAGGCGATACCAATTTGATGACGGTTCTTTCTGATGTCCGCGTAATTTCCGAAGGTTTAAAACAAACCTACGATCAGCTAAAACAATACTTGTAAAACCGTGCCCGAAG
Source organism: uncultured Verrucomicrobiota bacterium (assembly GCA_964450905.1). GTDB lineage: Bacteria > Verrucomicrobiota > Verrucomicrobiia > JABWAM01 > JABWAM01 > CAYVFJ01. The sequence continues at coordinate 9,544 of CAYVFJ010000243.1, read as the reverse complement.
AAACAATTTATCTCGAATCACCACGTGCGGCTCAAGCCATTTATGGCAATGATCCGCGTCTCCTTAAGTCCGCAGAAGAATTTTTTGGCGTAAAAATGACGCAGCGCGAAAACTGGTTTCGGATTGAAGGAGAAGTTCACGCAACGGTTAAACGTGCTGTAGAATTCCTGCAAGAGCTTGAAGCTGCTCGTCTTAAAGGCATCCATATTCGTCCCTTTGAATTTAATTATGCGCTCGAAGCTTTTAAAAATTCGCTCAAAAAAGATCCTACACAAACCAAAACGCCGCCCTTAAATCTTCAAGCTTTATCTACAGCGCGGATTGAAGTTTCATCACGCAAACAAAATATCAATGCCCGAAGTCATGGCCAACGTTTCTTTATAGAAGCGATGCGTAAAGAAGATGTTGTCTTTTGTATTGGACCCGCAGGCACAGGAAAAACTTATCTCGCCACAGCTATGGCTGTGTCGATGCTCCGAGAAGGGCGCGTGGAACGTCTCATCTTAACTCGTCCTGCAGTTGAAGCCGGTGAGGCCCTAGGTTTCTTGCCAGGCGATTTAAAAGAAAAATTGCTCCCTTACCTACGACCTCTCTACGACGCATTGAATTCGATGATGGAACCTGAGGAACTACAACGTCATACGGAACGTGGAACCATTGAAATTGCGCCTTTAGCTTACATGCGTGGGAGAACGTTGAATCATTCTTTTGTGATTCTTGATGAAGCTCAAAATACGACTTCGGACCAGATGTTTATGTTTCTTACACGTTTAGGTCAAGATTCGCGCTGCGCGATTACGGGAGATATCACTCAAGTCGATTTACCAAGCCATAAACGATGTGGCCTTACTGAAGCTGAACGTATTTTGGCAAATATCCCAGGAATCAACTTTTGTCATCTTACAGAACAAGATGTGGTGAGACATCCTCTGGTTCAAAAGATCATCCGCGCTTACCAAGAATACCGTGGAAGCCATCGATGAAAAGTCTCCCCAAAAATCCGGGTGCATCTGCACATGATTCCATCTGGCTTGCTGACAAATCTGTCGAGAACAACACAGAGACATCCAAGAAACTCGTCGTTCTCCAAGGAAAAACTTATATCGGACAAAGTAGAAGAATGAAGGCGAAAATCTTACGCCCTATTTTTGGATCTGGATCATCTCGAGTCCATTCATATAAGACCTTAGCGCTAATGGGATTCGAACGGTTCCATCGGCTTGTTGATGAGTTTCAAGTAACGCGATGGTAAGACGAGCAAGAGCGGTTCCTGATCCGTTCAAAGTATGACAGATTTGATTTTTACCGTTGGCATCTTTATATCGCATATTCATCCTTCGCGCCTGAAAGGATTCGAAATTTGAACAGGACGATACTTCTAGATAAGCGCCCACGCCTGGACACCACACTTCGATATCATAACATTTGGCTGCGCTAAAACCCATGTCTCCAGCACAAAGCAAGACCACTCGATAATGAAGTTCTAATGCTTGAAGAATCGCCTCCGCATGGCAAACCAATTTTTCGAGTTCAGCATAAGATTCCTCAGGCTTCACAATTTTTACTAACTCCACTTTATCAAACTGATGCACGCGAATCATTCCACGCGTGTCCTTCCCAGCAGACCCTGCTTCACGACGAAAACAAGGTGTGTACGCGCATAATTGAATGGGAAGCTGATCCATTTTAAGAATCTCATCGCGATAAAGATTGGTGACAGGAACTTCCGCAGTAGGCGCCAGATAAAGAGGGTCATCTTTTAAAGCATACATATCTTCCGCAAACTTAGGAAGTTGACCTGTTCCGATCATAGCTTTCTCAAGAATGAGATAGGGTGGTGATACTTCCTGATATCCATGTTTTTGAGTATGAATATCTAACATAAAATGAATCAGCGCTCTTTGCAGGCGCGCTCCTAATCCCCAGTGACAAACAAATCCGGATCCGGAAATACGAGTCACACGTTCAAAATCTAAAATCCCAAGGTCCGATCCTATTTCCCAATGAGGCTTTGGTTTAAATGAATAAGAAGATGGCTCGCCGTAGCTGCGAATTTCTTTGTTCTCAGCGGCTGAAGATCCATCCGGAACGCTTTCGTGCGGAAAGTTAGGAATAAACAGTAACTTCTTTTGAAGATCCTCTTCCAACTGATTGAGGGCCGCATCTAATTTTGTGATTTCATCTCCCACCTTTTTCATGGCGAAAATTTTCTCAGAAGCATCTCCTCCTTTTGCCTTGAGTTGTCCCACTTCTTTGCTAACGACATTGCGTTGATTCTTAAGCTCATCCACTTGGGCTTGGAGCAATCGCCGTTTTTCATCGAAAACTTTGATCGAATCTAACGCTTGAGCCGTTTCGTCGGATCTTCGTTTGAGCGATGTTTTGGCTGCGTCAAAATTCTCTCGAATATATCTTAGATCTAACATCAAGACGGTTTACCCATAGGAACAAATAAATGCAAGGAGGGATGCAAAATGAACTGCAAAAACTCTGTCTTGAAGCTTGTCGTCCAATAGATTATACAACCATGCCATGCAAGCGATCCAAAATTATCTTCGAAAGAATCGCGCACGATTTATTAAAGAATTGTGCGAGTACCTTCGGTTCCCGAGCATTTCTGCCCAATCCCATCATCGGCATGATATGGAGTTATGCGCCCGATGGCTTGCTCGACATTGCAATCAAATAGGGCTCAAGACGAAAGTTTATTTCACCCCCGGACATCCTGTAGTGATCGCCCAAACCCCTCGATCCAAATCTAACAGAAAACCTCATTTTATTGTTTACGGACATTACGATGTTCAACCTCCGGAACCTCTTGAGCTTTGGAAGACGCCGCCCTTTGAACCCTGCATCAAAAATGGCAAGCTTTATGCCCGTGGCGCGAGTGACAACAAAGGCTCGCACTTTGCTCATCTTAAAGCTGTCGAAGCTTATCTCAAAACAGGAACTGCCCTTCCTTGTGATTTAACTTTTGTGATTGAAGGCGAGGAAGAAATTTCTAGCACAACCCTGGCTACTTTCTTAAAAAAACATCAAGCCGACTTGCGTTGTGATGCTGTGATTGTTTCTGACACGGTTATTCCCAGTTTAAAACATCCAGCGTTGACTCACGGGTTACGAGGCTTAGCGAGCATCGAAATTAAAATTTTTGGTCCTTCACGGGATCTTCACTCTGGAATATACGGCGGCTCTGTCGCCAACCCAGCCATTGTTTTGTGTCAAATCCTTGCTCAACTTCATGATCTACATGGACGGATCGCCGTTCCTCATTTTTATGATCGTGTGGATACCCTCCCGCAATCCGAACGCAAACGATTGGCACGCATACCCTTTTATTCAACTGTTTATCAAAAATTTTTGGGAGTTCCAAAACTCTTTGGTGAAAAAGGTTATAATCCCATCGAACATCGCAGCATTCGGCCTACCTTGGAAATCAACGGTCTTACCAGCGGCTACCAAGGAGAAGGAACCAAAACAATCATTCCGTCATGGGCTAGCGCTAAAATTACCTGTCGTCTTGTTCCAAACCAAAATTCAAAACAAATCACTCAACTTTTATGTCAACATTTGAGACGCATCTGTCCGTCCACGGTTCGAATGAAAATCAATGTTAGTTGTGGAAGCGAACCTTATCTTGTTTCTGCCAATCATCCTCAAGCTCAAGCTGCTCTGCGCGCTCTTAAAATAGCTTTTGATCATGAACCAGTTCTTACACGCGAAGGAGCTTCGATTCCTATTGTTGCCGACTTCAAAAGTATTCTTGGTGTGGACACTCTTCTTGTGGGCTTAACTTTGCCTGACGACAACCTCCATTCGCCCAACGAAAAATTTGATCTTGAATGTTTCGCCCGCGGCATGTGGATGAGCGCGAATTTATGGCAAGAATTAACACGCTAACTGCCGCAAAATTTAGGATTCATATTTATGTTGGACTTTACCAGAAGAAGACTTATGGTTGTTTGTCGCACAACGGGTTGTAGCGCAGTTGGTAGCGCGCTTCGTTCGGGACGAAGAGGTCGTGGGTTCAAATCCCACCAGCCCGACCAACCCTTGATTTCTATCTATCTATGAAAATTGATCTTTCTGGTAAAGTGGCGGTTGTTACAGGCGCTGGACGTGGGATCGGGAAGGCTATCGCATGGGCAATGGCCAATGCCGGAGCTGAAATAGCTTGTGTCAGTCGTTCCGAAGCTAATGCACGTCAGACAGCCGATCTGATCCGTACCATCGGACCTAAAACCGAAGCCTACGCGGTGGACGTGGCGCAAGCCGGGGAAGTGGATGTGGTTGTAAAAAAGATTCTCGCGGATTTCGGACATGTGGATATTTTAGTCAATAATGCGGGCATTACAAAAGATGGTCTCCTCATGCGCATGTCAGATGCGGATTGGAATACAGTCATTCAAACTAATTTAAACGGCGCCTTTTATTTTATTCGCGCCTTGAGTCGCCCCATGATTAAACAACAATCCGGAAGAATCGTGAACATCGCTTCGATTGTTGGACTCATGGGAAATGCTGGACAGGCCAATTATGTTTCTTCCAAAGCTGGCTTGATCGGATTAACCAAATCTGTGGCAAGAGAATTGGCCTCTCGCAATATTACCTGTAACGCCATCGCGCCAGGTTTTATTGAAACCGATATGACCGCAAATCTTAAAGAGGAAGTTCGGAAAAAACTGCTCGAAAACGTTCCCCTAGGTCGTCTAGGAAAACCGGAGGATATCGCGGACTGCGCTGTTTTTTTGGCTAGCTCGTCCGCAAATTATATCACAGGTCAAGTCCTGACCATCGATGGCGGCATGGTCATGTAAGTTAAAGTTTATTCCTTAATTGCAACCTATTCGATTTACATTTAAGGTATAGGGGAGGTGTTTATAGTATAAAAGAGATAGATCATGGAGGAAAGATGATGACAGATTATCACAAAATTATTACTATTGAGCCAGGGAAACGGGGTGGAAAGCCGTGTATCCGTGGAATTCGTATCACCGTGAGTGATGTTCTTGGGTGGTTAGCAGCAGGTATGTCTGTCGTAGAAATTCTCGATGACTATCCTGATTTAACGGAAGAAGATATTCGCGCCTGCCTAGCCTATGCAGCGGATCGTGAGCGAAGATTGGTTACCACATTTCCTCTAAGTGAAACTGCTGTTTGATCATAATTTAAGTCATAAACTGGTCTTTCTTCTAAAAGACATTTTTCCTAATTCCACTCAAACACGTTTAATTAATTTAGATCGTGCAGGCGACCATGTTATATGGGAGCATGCCAAAGATGGTTTGTACACTGTGGTCACGCTAGACTCTGATTTTTATGATTTGAGCAGTCTTTATGGACATCCACCAAAAGTGATATGGTTGCGATGTGGAAATCAAAGTGTCCCCTATATTGCTCATCTTCTTCAATTTAATTTGCAGCGGATTCAAGGATTGGAAGACGATGCATTTCTTGGATGTTTGGAAATTTACTGAACAACATTAAGGGCTTCAAGTAGGCACGTTTGAAGAGAGCCTCTCAATCTTTCTCACACGGCGCCAAAATCTCGATAATGTTGGCCAAAACCTGTTGATCCGGGGTGAGCAGTAAATTGCTACGTCCATACAGACGCTGAGAACCATCTAAATGGAGTGCCTGATTGATCGCTTCATCTGAATCAAGCTGGATAAAATGCTGGGGCGAACTGACGTAAGAAATATGATGTTGTTGTAAAATAGCTCCCAAAGGACGTTTTCCTTCAAAAATAGTTTTTTGAGTATCCTCATTAAATAATTTTAAATGGATTCGGATCACACCAAACTCAACACCTTTATTTGTCTTTTCCAAATTCAAAACAACCTCTCGGATATAAAAATCTTGCAGATGTTGATCTTTCAAAACCTTAAGATAAATCCGATCCTTGTGGAAATTTTCTAAGGTGGATGTCATGTCCCGTTCGTGAACAAGTAAATCACTATAGGGCTTAGGAATATGATGAGAATCAATCTGTTTAACTTCTGGTAAACAAATAAAATCACCACAAACCTCTTTTAAGAATTCTGCCACATCCCCATGAATATGATTTGTATTCAAAACGATCTCCTTAAAGCATGATGTGTTTGATGTTCCGGTAGAAAAAATTCCTTTAGTAAACAATCTATCTGAAGAAGTCCACGACGATTTAAGACAATTTTTCTGTTTGTTACATGAAGGAATCCCTGGCTCTGAAGTCGGGCAAACACATCCTTGAAATGCTCAGCGATATTCACATTAAATTTATCTTTAAAATAGAGCGGATGAATATGTCCTAACTTGAGTTGGAGAATGAGTTCACGAATCAATCGTTCTTCAAGAGAGATGCGAAGAGCGCGATATAAAGGAAGTTCACCATGCTCGATCTTTGAAAAATAAGTTGAAAGATCATGGTCATTTTGAAAGTGAACACCTTTTAAATGAGAAAATGAGGCCACACCTAATCCAATCAAATCAGCGCCTGTCCAAAGATCATCACGATAAATAAAATGCGTTTTCTTCGAATCTTTGATCGCTGTGTAAGCGCTTGATAAGGTGTAACCTGCTTTCTCAAGTTCTGTAAAAGCATCATCCACCCACTGACGCTTAGTCTCCCAACCAGCCGTAGGAGCCACCGTTTTCCCCTGCTCTTTCATTTCATGATAGATCGTTGTGTTATAAGGAACTTCCATTTGATAAATCGTGACGCTATCGGGTTGTAAATCGATGGTTTTCTTGATGCATTCACCCCAGTTTTCGTCGGTTTCTCCCATCATGCCCGCAATCAGATCGATATTAATCTGTTGAAAGTTGAGTTTCCTTGCCTGTTCATAAGCTCGGAAGACTTCTTTTGAATGATGCGCGCGCCCATTGATTTCAAGAACATGATCATCAAAATTTTCAATGCCTAAACTTAATCGGGTAACTCCTATCTCTTTAATCGTTTTTAATTTTTGTTCCGTCAAAGTTCCGGGTTCACCTTCAAAGGTAACTTCTTTTGCTGCATCATAGGGAAACAAAAGTTTTAAATGATGAGCCAATGTGAAAAGTTGTTCCGAAGACAAATAGGAAGGCGTGCCCCCGCCAAAATAAATAAACCTAGGTTTTCTTCCCATAAAGAAAGGTTTTTTAGCGTAGATCGACATTTCACAGATCAGAGCATCTAAATATTTTTTAATTTCAGATGAATTTTTGTCCGTATAAACTTTGAAATAACAAAAGTGACAGCGTTTCCTGCAAAACGGAATATGTAGATAAATTCCTAAAGGCGTTTCAGGTTTTGGATCGCTTTCTAATACCTGGATGACTTCTCCTACATGTTCTGCTTTCCAGAATGAATAGGGCGGATAGTTGGACACAAAATAGTTTCCTACAGTGGTCTCATTCTCCGAAACTTTGGTTGTCATATCAGATATTTAACTTTTAGATCCAAACGCGTAAACGGAACCATCTTCCGATCCAACAACAATCATTCCACTGGCAACTGCGGGTGATGCCGTGATAGGTTGTCCCACTTCATAAGACCATGCCTCTTTGCCATCGGATAAATGAATCACATAAATGCGACCATCATCGGATCCCACAATCACTTGGTCTCCACAAATCACAGGTGAACTGTCCACTTTACCGCGGGTTTGAAAATCCCAGATCTTTTTTCCATTTTCAGGATTCACACAGTGCAATCGTTTATCACGTCCACCAAAGACGACATGTTTTTCGTCCACAGCCGCGGACGAAAAATAAGGAAAATTTTGATCCTTATATTTCCAATGAATTTTGCCTGTCACAATATCCACACAAAGAAATTCATTTTCGTAGTGTCCGATATATCCTTTTCCCTGAACCAACGCGATGGATCCAGCAATATAAGAGCCTGCTTCAATTTTTCTAATCAGTTTTCCGTCGCTCAATGAAAGAACATGAATTTTTGAATCACACCCCCCGAAGACAACTTTGTCATCCTCTACCGCTGGAGTTCCGTTGATAAAATTTTCTGTTTCATAAATCCAGATTGCCTTGCCAGTCGCTGAATCAACGCCGTGCAATCGACCGTCATAACTTCCCATCAAAATCAAAGCCCGATTTCCTTTTGAAAACGTCACGACATTGGGAGCGCTTAAAATTTTATCTCCCGTCCGATATTTCCATTTCAACTGACAGGTACGAGCGTCCAGCGCGTAAAGATAAGAATCGCTTGAACCAAAATAGACAGTGCCATTCCATACGCAGGGAGAGGATTCAATGGCATCTTCCGCTTGAAAAGAACATTTTTCTTTTCCCGTCGAAAGTTCTAGAACATACATTTTGCCGTCATTTGAGCCAACAAACACCTGTTGATCCACAATCGCCGCGCTTGATCTTACATGTCCACCTGTTCTAAAAACCCAGCGCAAGACCAAAAGATGAGGAAGTTGATCTAAGATTGCGCCCGACAAACTTGGTTGCCCTCGATAAACAGGCCAATCCGAATCATTTTTTAATCCTTCATGAATCTGGATGTTCTTTGGAGAAAAGGATTTTCCAGACGAAATCCGATGAGCAAAAATGCTTGCAAAGAGGCCGCACACAACGACCATTGAAATGAGAACATATTTTGTTGAAAGCTTCAAACAGCGCCATCCATTCTAGTCCTTCCACGCAGCTTGATAAAGATCCGTGAAATCATTGAGGCTCATTTTACGTGGATTAAACGGCGCTGTCCATTGTCTTGCTGCTTCTTCCGCTAACAACGAAATGTTAGAACGTGGAACACCGTAATCCGCGAGAGACCTAGGTATTTCAGCTAAAGATAAAAACCTCTTCAATTCAGCAATGAGTTGATCTACTCCTTTTTCTGGAGGATCTTGGCTTTCTGCTAAACCGATAGAAACAGCGAGCTCCATATAAACTTTCTGGACTACTTTGTCTTTGGCATTCCATTGAACAACCCAAGGCAACATCATTCCCACTGCTTGACCGTGAACCACTCCATATTGCGCCGTCAAAGGATTGGCCGCTGCGTGGGCAGCTCCTAACATGCTATTTTCGATTGCCATTCCCCCCCAAGCCGCTCCTAGTTGCATTTGAGCACGGGCCTCTCGATCATCTGGTTTTTGAATCACACGCGAAAAATTTTTCATAGTCAATTGAAAGGCTTGATGAGAAAAAAGTTGTGACCATTCATTTCGTTTTTTCGAAACCGCGGTTTCTAGAGCATGCGCGATTGCGTCCATTCCTGTGTCAGCGGTGACTCGTTTGGGCTGAGTCAAAGTCAAATCTGGATCAAGAATAGCAATGCACGGAGCAGCTTTAGGATCGCCACAAGCCATTTTCTGATGAGTCACCTCATCGGCAATTAAGGCAAAAGATTGACACTCACTGCCTGTGCCTGCTGTGGTTGGAATGGCGATCATGGGTAACATGGGACGGGTGGCTTTGCCAGCCCCCCAATAATCTTGCATTCGTCCCCCATTGGTTAGAAGAAAGTTACATCCCTTTGCCGTATCGATACTACTGCCACCACCTAATCCCACCATCAATTCAACATCTTCTGTTTGAGCCACCTTAAGGC
>CAYVFJ010000242.1:0-3140 GCA_964450905.1 uncultured Verrucomicrobiota bacterium | reverse complement strand
GTGGTATTCAATAAATCGTAACTACTCAGGTTCAGGGTTCAAGTGGAATCTTTACGGCTTAATAAGGCAGACCTGCTCACCTACAAGCCAATGATATTCATTTTTTTTAGACAAAGTTCTTAACTTGTAAGAGATGCCAGCCTTCATTTTCTCAAACTCACTTTCTGGGATACGAATATAACATTCTGAACCCCAACAACCTCTTTCCGCTTGCCCTCGAATAGGAGGATACCCATCAGCGATCAATTCAAATTCTTTGTTTAATTTATCGTAGATGCTTTTTAACGAATCAAATGAAGCGTCCACATGCAGAAGAAGATGCCCATCCCTCCCTCTTTGGACAGCTTTTTCGTCAATCCATGATGGTCTTTCATCAGAAAAAAACCAGTAGGCTTTTGTGATTGTAACAACCTTTTGCTCTTTAACAGGTGGATTTGGAATCTGAGCGTGCGAGCCAAAACGATCTGAGATTTCAATTAACCGATAAGGGTTAGAAAATTTGAAAGTATCGTCCTTTATGCCTTTGCCATAACGATAACCCCACGTTGGCGCTAAATTGGCATCGCTCAAGTCATTAAAAGTATTTACACGAATGAGCATTCCCATTGCACCCTCTCCATAAATGTTCTGTCCCAGCTTGCTATAGTCAAGCTAATTCTGACAATATCGCTTTCAAATACTTTTCCGCCTTCCATTGAGAGCTATTGTCAGAAATATGCATGCGTTTTTATGACAATAGAAATTGGCGATGGCACGATTATGTTAAGGCAGATAAAGTTAAGGTCGTTCCCAAGTGGCTAAGTGAGTGTAAAATTTCAGACATTGAGCTTTATTTTGACCAATAAAGTATAAAGTCTAGCAAAAGATATTTTAAATTTAAGAAAGAAGAAATCTCGCACACCACCACAGAAGGGTGGCAGGCTCTTCTCTGAGAAATCGTCCCGCCTCAGAGGTGGGACGCCGATTTCGATCCGCCGCGGCGGATGCTCCCCAAGCCATTTTTTATTAAATAGGGAGGGTGAACTGTTACACGAATTGAATAAAAAGTGTTTCATCCGCAGATGTTTTTCTTTATTGTTTCTTTCACTTATTTCGACTATATTGTGTCAAATGAAACTCCGAACAGATCTTCTCAAACATCTGACTCTCGAGATGGTGATGGAAGGGATCGAGGCGAATCTTCACCGTTACGAACCAGAGCCGCTTTTCTCCAAAACTGGAACTGGGAGTTTATTGTCCGCCTCAATGGAGGAACGTGTGCAAGAGGAAATGCGCAGCACGGCATTAATTCAGAAACTCATCAAACTGTCCGAACAAGATGGAAGGAAAAACACAAGCGGGAATTGACCTTTCAAGAAACGCTGGATTTTTTGTGCGAATGCCATAAGGCAGCGCCCTACACCAACAAATTATTAGTTGTTGTTCATACAAAGAGGCGATGGTATAAGGATCATTAGCGTTCGGTTGGCAAATCGAAAAGAGCGAGAAAGTTATGAAAAAAACGACTAAAAAATCGGTTGCTTCGCGGCTTGCTCGAAGTAATTAAGCTAAAAAAAGAAACTTACTTGAAAAACCCGGTTGGCATCCTCGTGCCTGTCTTTGCTCTCCGTTCCGAGAATGATCTAGGAATCGGCGACACAGAATGTGTTCGCGAAATGATCGATTGGTGCGCGAAACATCATTTTTCGTTGCTTCAAATATTGCCAATTAACGAATCAGCCGATGATCATAGTCCCTATAATGCCATTAGCTCCAAAGCGTTAGATCCCACAACCGTTGCCATCACTCCCGATCTTATTCCTGACTTAACTCAAAGCGCATTTAAAGAACATGTATCCGAAAAGCTCTTAAAGGAACTACGCCAGGGACCAGTTCAATATCGTAAAATTAAGCCTCTTAAACTTTGTCTTTTGCAAGAAGCTTTTGAAAGCTTTCTCAAAAAACATGATGCTAAAGACACTCAAAGAGCTTTAGATTTTCGTGCGTTTATTTCCGCTAATAGCGAATGGATTGCAGATTATGCGTTATTTCGAGTGCTCATGGAGTTGCATCAAAATCTCTCCGTATGGGATCAATGGCCTCTTGAACATCAATCACCTTCACATGCCAGAAGTTGGATTTTATCGAAACCTTTATCCGAAAGGTTGCGTCTTGAAGAAAGAATCCTCTTTTTTTGTTATGTCCAATGGATTGCTTTTCAACAATGGACTCGATTAAAACAATACGGAGAAAAAAGAGGCGTGATGCTCATGGGAGATATTCCTTTTGGAATCAATCGTTACAGCGTGGATGTCTGGGCAAACCGCTTGCTCTTCGATCTTCGATGGTCAGGAGGATCTCCTCCAGAAACGTTTTTTAAATCCGATTTATTTACAGAACGATGGGGACAAAACTGGGGTATTCCTCTTTATCGATGGAACCGGATGGAAGAAGATCATTTTCATTGGTGGAAATCTCGGATTCAAAAGACTAGCGAGATTTTTCATTATTTCCGGATCGATCATGTTCTCGGTTTTTATCGAATTTATGGTTTCCCATGGAAACCTGAAGACAATCATCTTTATACTGAATTATCTCATGAACAAGTTAAGACAAAAGCGGGTGCCCTACCCCGCTTTTGGCCGGGTGACGATCAAAATGAAGATCAAAAACATTTGAACCAACAACATGGAGAAAAACTTTTACGAATGGTTCTTGATGCAGCAGGTTCAACAGGCGTGATTGCTGAAGATTTAGGGATGGTTCCAGATTATGTCCGCCCATCCTTAACCCAGCTTGGTATTCCAGGATTTAAAATTCCTCTTTTTGAACGTCACCATGATGGCACCTATAAAGACTCGAATGAATACCATCCCTTATCCATCACAACCTTAGCCACCCACGATCATGAACCTTTGGCAGCTCTTTGGAAACGCTGGTCCTCCTCAGAAGATGGTTTAAAAGAAAAACAGCATTTCCTTCAATGGATTGGATGGACCGAGAACCATGTCCCTGAAGATTTTACTTTAGATCTTTATACCGCAACATGCCGTAAATTGCTCTCGTCTCCGTCCTGGCTTGTGGTTTTTATGATCACCGATCTTTTTGGACAAACTCAAAGGTTCAATGTGCCGGGCCCCATGAGCGAAACTAACTGGACA
>CAYVFJ010000241.1:0-5778 GCA_964450905.1 uncultured Verrucomicrobiota bacterium | reverse complement strand
CCGCCGCGGCGGACTGAAATTTTCTGATGGAAAAAATTTAAAGTTTTGAGCCATTTCGAGCCTTTCATTTCAGTCTTATGATTCGATCGTTCCCGTAGTTGGACGATCCGTTCAGTCACCCATCAGGTTCTAGCAAACAGCCTTCTCTTAAAAGAGATTTTTGCTGCCGCCCATCCCAACGCAAGGTCGGGACCAGAAAACGTTCAGTGCCATGCCGTGTCCATTCAGTTTTAATTTTGTAGATCTGTGCTTGTAGCACAGTCCAAACCCCTTTTAGCTCGCGGCATAGTCGAATCGCCTCAAATCATTCAAAATCTTCCTGTATTTTTAATAGATATTACCTTCTGTAAACCTCCTGTTTTATTAATGAAAAATAAGCAGAACAACCAGCTTTCCAATCAACTCGATGGTTTTGCACCAGACCCCTTTAATGGTTTTTCTGATCGCTCTGCTAAAACTTTCTCTCCTTTGCAACTGCCAAAGGCTTTTGCATGATCGAAATCTTCGTTGTGTGTCATCACATGCCATGCTGCTTTGGCTAATTTACATGCCAATGCCTTCGTGGCAAGAACATTGTTCACCTGCGCTTTTTTCCGATCGTAAAACTGACGGCATTGTAAATCATAACGTCGAGAAATGTTGGCTGCCTCTACAAACGCCCATGCCAGATATTCATTCCCACACTTCTCATTGTTTTTTCCTTTCGTTTTTCCGTTGGAAAGACGTTGGCTTTTGACACATCGACTGTAACTGGCAAAATTTCCAGGAGTCGGAAAACGTTTCACATCACCAGTTTCCATCGTAATGGTTAATCCAAGAATGATTCCGATGCCGGGAATACTTTGCAATTTACTGTAATAAGACTTCTTCGACGCAGTCGTTAAAACCGTCACTTCAATCAATTTAATGCTCTGAGTCAATCGTTCAATGATCTCGATCATTTCCTTGGCAATGAGTTGATCGCACGGATGACTGAACAGTTTTGTCGCCTCTTCTGCAGAGAGTTTTTTTAGACGAGCAAGGTTCATCTGTTCCCCAGTCGTCCGTGTGTATAAGCTTTTGAAACTTACAAAAAACGAAGTCCGCTTACGAACCAAACCAAGACGCCGTCTGAGCAAATCGCGCACCGGTCGTGTCTTGCGATCATAGATCGTTCCGCACGGCAGAATCCCCAGCCGCAACATCTCGGCCACAAAAAATGCATCCGAGGTGTCATCCGCATGTTTGAGTCCGTTGTACTGTTCCATCTTTGCTGGATTGGCCAGCACCACTTTGTTGTATCCTTCATCTTGCAATCCGTCCACCAACCAGTACCAGTTGAAGGTTGATTCTATGGCAATAGTATCTATTTGTTTTTTATAGGGTTTGAGAACTTGCACGATCTCTTTCAGATCACATGCGACTCGTTTATGAAGTAATCGTTTGCCGTTCATATCCACAAGACCGCAAACGACGTTATTGCTATGTAAGTCAATTCCTACCATAATTTTCATTGGAGTTTCCTTTCGGGTTTATCCGCCTCAGGCGGATTTTAATTGTTGTTGTATTTGTTCTTTTTTAGTTGGAACACACAACACGTTACCCAGAGGAAACTCTCCTCTCAAGTGAGCTTAATGTTTATCACCTCTTGACAATTGACATTATTTTAAGCAGCGGTTTTTATTAAAAACATGAAGAAATGTTTTATGGAATTATGAAAAATGTGTCAGCGTGCGCTTTAGTTCACAAAGTTCTCGCAGTTTCTCCTGTACCCGCTGTTTTTGAATGGGGTCAGTCGCGAAGCGCCCGTCCAAACTGTTCTAGATTCCGGACTCCTTTACCTACTTCAGCAGCTGTTTTGGGCCAAGAAATGAAAGGTGTATTCATGATCATTTTTACTCTGACAACTGAAAGTCGACTTGTTTTTTTAAACGATCGATGCGGGCGACTGCCACATGTAGTTTATCTCCGGCTTGAAATACGCGGCGGGTTCGTTTGCCGGTCAGTTTTTGGCGAACAGGATCGAAGGAATAAAAATCATCGTTCAGGGTGGATACATGAATTAAACCGGAGAGCATAAATTCTGGCAATTCAATCCATAACCCAAAATTTCGAACATCGGTCACAAGCGCGTCAAAGGAATCCAATCGATGTTTTTTGAGTTGAAGCTCAAAGTATTCGATCAGTTTAAGGCGAATGGCTTCTCTTTCGGCTTCATCGGCGGTTCGTTCGGTGATGGAACAATGTTGAACGATGGTTTCTAAAGTTGCTATGTCGTAGGCCATCTCGGGTCTTATCTTTTTAGTCTGAGATTTGGTTGAAAGATGAGAGGTCCGTGGGAGAGATCGATGAACAATCAGATCTGCGTAACGACGGATGGGACTGGTGAAGTGGGTATAGTTTTCTTTGGCTAATCCGTAATGTCCGATGGATCGAGTGGAATACTGCGCGCGTTTGAGAGATCGCAACAAGTTCAGTTTAAGGATGTATTCTTCGGGTTTACCGGCAATCCGTTTGAGTAATTTTTGAATTTCACCTCGAACCGTTGGATCGCCCATGGAATGGCCGTTGCTGATCACGATGTCGCGATATTCTTCCAGTTTTTCGGGGTCTGGATCTTCATGAATCCGATAAATGGAAGGAATGGTATGTCTGCCTGTTTCCGCGGCTACGGCTTCGTTTGCCAAGAGCATGAATTCTTCAATCAATTGATGCGAAATATCGTTCTCCCGTTTTTCAATCCGTTCAGGTGTGCCGTCCGGTGCACAGTAAATTTTTAATTCAGGAAAATCGAGATCCAGAGAGCCATGAGCAAATCGGTGGAAACGCACTTTGGATGCCAAAGACCAAAGATCTTTCAAAAGACGAAGGATTTCAGGATTTTGAATAGGGATGGGGATGTTTTTTTGAGGTAATGAAGAAGACGGTTGGATGATAGAAAGAACTTGTTGGTAAGTCAGTTTTGCTGCGGAACGGATGATCGTATCTCGAAAGGAATAGGAAAGAATGTTCCCATGAGGATGAATTTCAAAGAGAACAGATCGAGTCAGACGATCTACTTTTTCTTTGAGCGAACAAAGGTTGTTGGATAGCCGTGGAGGAAGCATCGGAATCACGCGATCCGGTAGATAGACGCTGTTCCCGCGTTCGCGCGCTTCGCGATCTAAGGGAGTTCCGGGTTTGATGTAATGGCTGACGTCCGCGATATGAACGCCCAGGAGCCAGTGCCCGGAAGGGAGTTGTTTGAGTGAGACGGCGTCATCATGATCCTGGGCATTTTCAGGATCAATGGTGACCACCAGATCCTGAGAAAAATCCATTCGTTGTTGACGTTCAGAGCTTGAGATATGTTCATCGATATTTTCGGTTTGTTCGAGAACTTCTTTTGGAAAATCCGTGCGAAACCTAAATTTTTTGATGATGACAGGGATGTCAATTTTTGGATCATCAGAACGTCCGAGAATTTCCTGAATAACGCCTTCAGGATTGATGTGCCGATTTTCCCAGGCTATTAATTTGACGACCACACGATCGCCATTTTTCGGTTTCAGATGGGATTGATTGAGATGGACGTAGATGTCTCGGGCGATTCTGGGATCATCGGGCGCGACATAATAAAACTGACGACTTTTCTGCAAAGTTCCAATGAGGATGGAGTTGGCGCGTTCCAAAATGCGGATCACCTGTCCGCAACATTTTGATTTTGAAGTCACGCCGCGTGAATTGGATGAATCACGATTTTTATTTTTGAGGGCGGTATGAATGCGTATCACCACACGATCTCCGTGCATGGCTACGCTGGTATCTTCGGCTGGGATAAAGATATCGCCGACGGATGGATCCGCATGGGTTGAGGATTCTGGAGTCACAAAACCAAATCCGCGTGGGTTCATTTGAATCAGGCCGGTGACAAGATCTGCCTCGGAAGGAAGAACTAAACGATCTTTACGAATTCGGACAATGACACCTTCTTGAATGAGATGATCCAGAATGCGGCGTATTTGGCCTCTTTCTGAAGGTTGAACTTTGAGCGCGGAAATCAATTCGCTCACACGCATGGGATGATAGCCCGACGATGAAAGAAGGTTTTGGATTTTTGTCTTAAAAAGGTTAAGCTCGGGTTTCATGTTAAAACGATTTTTTCGATGGGGTTTGTGGCTCATAGTCGTCGCGATTCTTGTTATCATCTACGGCGAATGGAATCGTGTGTGTTATATCAAGGAACTTCAAGAAAAAGAAGCGTTACTTGTCCAAGATTTAAAAGAAGCCACGCGTCAAACGGCAACCGCTAAGAGATTGTTGGATTTAACAAAAGCTCGTTATGAACTGGAAACAAAGGTCTGTCAAATACGTCAACTTCCTTTTCATAAGCCGATCGATTATCGTTGGATCAAAAAGGCAGAGTTCAAAAATTATATTCTCGGCAAATTGGACAAGGAATATCCGCCTGAAGAATTTCGATCTTATGAATGGGCATTAAAACAAATTGGCTTGATTCCTCAAAGTGTGGATTTAAGAGGGATGATGATTGATTTGCTTGCTCAGGATACAGCCGCTTTTTATGATCTGGATGAACATTTGCTTTATACCTTTGAGAGTCCAAACGGAAAGGATCTGAGTCGTAGTCGTGATGATCAAATGATCCTCATTCATGAGCTTGTTCATGTTCTGCAAGATCAAAATTTTGATTTAACGAGTCTTCCGCTCAAGGTTAAGGATAATGATGATGCCATGCTGGCAGCGTTGGCCCTGATCGAAGGGGACGCCAATCATCATATGGGAAAGTATCTCTGGGGGGATTCACCCCCTCTTCTCTCCAAAGAATTCAAGGATGAAGCTTCGTTCACAGAAAAAGAACCATCTTCTGTGCCTCGTTACGTTCAGGATGCCTTGGATTTTCCTTATGATGAAGGAGAGAAATGGGTTGTGGAAATCTACAATCAAGGAGGAATGGCAGCATTGAATGCTGCTTTTAAGGATCCACCGAAAAGCACCGAGCAAATTCTTCACCTGGAAAAATATCTTGGTCCAAACAAGGATCTTCCAAAAACAGTCACCTTTTTCTTTAAAGCAGAGGAAGGCTGGAAAAAATTGCATGAAAATGTGGTGGGCGAACTTGGGATTCGATCTCTCTTTACGGATCTTTACGGAAGAGAGAAAGCCTCTCAAATCGCTGCGGGCTGGGGTGGAGATCGTTATTTGTTTTATGAGGTTTCGCCTGAAAAGAGAGTGTTGCTTTGGAAAATCATTTGGGATACCAAAAAGGATGCACGCGAATTTTTTGATGCTTTGGAAAAGCTTTATAGAGAACGTTATGAAACAGAAAAGACACCGCCCTCAGACCCATCGGACTCGGTCTTTTTCTCTGTTGCGCATCAAAAACAAAATATGACGATTCGGGATCATATCGTTTGGTTTTTGGACATGCCCGATATCAAGATGATGAAAGTTTTTCTTCCGGAATGGAAGAAAGAGAAGAAAGAGAAATGAATTCTTGTCAATTAGGCTAAACATGGTATATCTGCACCAACCATAAAAAGGAGACTTCAATGAAACAAACGCTTTTAGTTGGATTTTGTTGCCTATGGATATTTACCGCTGGATCCACCACTTTTGCTCAAGATAAACAAGTCGTTATCAAAAATATTGATGTCAGTTTGGTCCGCGCACCCGATTATACGGTGGATGCCCATGGTCAAGCGGCATTGCAGAGAGGGCTTGACGTGATCCGAGGAAAGTCGGACACCCGCCGCCGATGGCTGATGATTGAGGCTGAATTATTGTCTCTTCCTGAATGGG
>CAYVFJ010000240.1:0-2962 GCA_964450905.1 uncultured Verrucomicrobiota bacterium | reverse complement strand
GCTTACCAGGGAACAGTGGCTGAACGTCCGCAAGATTTATATCTTCGTCTGAGGGAGAATAACCCGGCGCCTTTTGGTGCGTATCTTGATTATGGAGAAGGACAGATTCTTAGTTCTTCTCCAGAACGATTTCTTAAGATGGAACGCAAAAAAATTCAATCTCGTCCGATTAAAGGAACTTGTGGACGGAGAGAAGATTTTTACATGGATTGGAAGTTGGCTGAATCCTTGTTTCAGTCAGAAAAAAATCGAGCTGAACTTCTTATGATTACCGATCTCTTGCGAAATGATCTGGGTAAAGTATCGGAATACGGAAGTGTCATAGTGACTGATTTGGTGCGTTGTGAAGCGTATCAAACCGTATATCATCTGGTGTCAACCATTGAAGCCCATTTGCGGTCTCATGTGTTACATTTAGACGCGCTTGCGGCCTGTTTTCCTGGAGGATCCATTACGGGCACTCCGAAGTTAAGAGCGATGGAAATAATTCATGAGTTAGAACCGTGGGGTCGCGGGATTTACACGGGAGCAATCGGATATATTGGTTTCAATGGGTTTTCAGATTTCAATATTGCCATTCGAACTTTAGTGCATCAAAACGAAAAGGTTTGCTTCCACGTGGGAGGGGGAGTGGTGGCTGATTCAGATCCTGAACTTGAATATGAAGAAACTCTTCACAAAGCACGAGGACTTCTCAATCTATGGAACAAATCACAAAAGATATCTCACGCTGCTACAGTTTAAATTCGAGCAGATCCTTCTGCCATTAAGAATTCATCTCCTTGACGGCGGATATTTTTTTAAAGAGGGGGACATCCCCTCTTCAAACATCCTTTTCTGGTGCCATCGAGATATCTGCAAGATCTGTTGATAAATATTTTTTAATTCCTGATCTCGGAGAGGTCCTTTCTGGTTAAGACAAAGCCTTTTGAGTAATTCATTTTCACGATTTGGATTATAAACTTTTTCTCCATGATGAGCTTTGAGTCCCCCGATTTTTTGGGCCAACCGTGTTCGGCGATTGAGAAGATCCACAATGCGATCATCCAAAATATCAATCTGTTTCCTTAACTGAATCAGCGTGGGCATGGGTAGATTCTCCAGATGACAAGGGGATAGGTTGAGAGATAGGGGTGAAATTCATTTTTCTTAATTCTTCGATTGCGGGAAGTTCATTGATATCATTTAATCCAAAATATTCCAAGAAAAGACGGGTGGTCCCGTAAAGCATCGGTTTACCAGAAACTTCCGCTCTGCCAGTCATCGTCACAAGACGCCGTTCCAAGAGAGTTTGCATCACCCCATCCACAACAACACCGCGGACACTCTCAATATCTGCCCGCGTAATGGGCTGACGATAAGCAATGATTGCCAACGTTTCCAATGCAGGTTGCGAAAGACGACTTGAACGATATTCACGAAAGAGAGGTTTTAACCAAGGGGCAAACTGAGGCTGGCTCATCAGTTGAAAAGCGTTTGCCACCTCTTGAATTTGAAAACTACGACCCTGTTGAGTGTAATCCACCTTTAATTCTTGAATTGCGGCTGAAATTTCCGCTTCCTTTATTTTTTTAAAAGCGTTCATTATTTCAGAATCACCGACTCCTCCTGGTTTGGCTAAAATAGCTTTAAGTTCTTTGAGAGACAAAGGTTTTTGTGTTACAAAAAGAATCGCTTCGATGAGGGACTTTAGTTCCATGATAGAGATTGAGTTAAAAATTGAAGAATCATTGAGATTTTTCCGTGGGTTGAGAAGTTTCTATTTTTAATCGAACAATATCGATTTCGCCAAAAGATTCTGCTTGAGCCACTCGTAGTTGTCGCAAACGAATCAATTCAAGAAGAGCAAGAAAAGTAACAATGATTTCAGTGCGAGAAGCCATTCCATCAAAGAGACGCGAAAAAGTCGTCTTTTCCTCAAGAGCAGTTAATTTGAGGATAAAATCTATTTTATCGCTCACGGTATAGCGATCCTCAAAAATCTCCTGTAAATTCTCTGTTTCTTCAACTCTTTTCAGAGCGCCGTTGAGAGCATTTAAAAGATCAAAAATACTCACGTCTCTCAACGGAATATCTTCTGCTGGAGTATCAAAACCTAATGAGGTTTGTTGTCTGGTATAAACATTTTCCTGGAACCATTCCCTTTGCTGCAAATGTTCGGCAGCATCTTTGAATTTTTTGTATTCAACCAGTTGACGAATCAAATCCAAACGAGGATCCAATTCTTCCACAACAGCCTCCGGATCAGAAACCTGCTGATCCTCAGGAAGTAACATCCGGCTTTTGATATACATCAAGGTCGCTCCCATCACCACAAACTCACCTGCAACCTCCGGGATGATGGCTTTCATAAGCTCCAAATACTCCATGTATTGGGAGGTGATTCGTGCAATAGGAATATGGTAAATATCCACCTCCTCTTTTTTGACAAGATAAAGCAAAAGATCCAAAGGACCCTCAAATACCTCTTCTAGTTGAACTTTGTAATCCATCATGATTTGACTGCAAACTTTAAGCTTTAAGAGACCAGAGACAAGAATTATTCCATTCTTTATGTTTCATATTTATAAAAGTCCCACCGCTTTTCTGGCTTTTGAGAGTGTCTCTCGAGCAATGGGACGCGCTTTCTCGGCTCCCTGTCTTAAAATATTTTCTACCACAGAAGAATCCTTTTGCAGTTCCACGCGTCTTTTGCGTGATTCAGAAAAATAGTTCCAATAACTTTCGAATAAAGCTTTCTTTAAATCGCCCCATCCTGTTCCTCCTGCCCGTAGTTGACGATCCATTTCCTGAAAAACCGTCTCGGATGCAAGTAGTTTAAGCAACTGCCATGCCACATTTTCCTCAAGTCCTGTCTTGGGGGATTCCAATGTTTGACTGTCCGTTTTGACACTCATAATTTTCTTTTTTAAAACATTTTCGTCACCAAAAATTTCGATGGTATTTCCATAGCTTTTAGACA
>CAYVFJ010000239.1:0-2909 GCA_964450905.1 uncultured Verrucomicrobiota bacterium | reverse complement strand
TTCCAGCAACTTCTAGCCATCCAACAATCCGAAAATAAAATCGATTTTAATCTAGCCAATCTCGAGCAGGCCGCGCTTTTTGAAGAAATACAAAAGGCAGAAGGCGGAAGGCAGAAGGCGGAAGGAGAGATGGAAGAATTTTTATCCAACATGGATAGGATGAAGAACTCAAAAATGGCTCGGTTTGCTTTCTTTCAAAATGCTTTCAATATCGCGCAAAAGAAGAACATCGATGTTTCGAAGTATCCCAATCTTATTTTGTATGGAGAATATCTCCGAGAGTTTTCAGAGCTCGAGGTCGACAAGTTGTTGGAGGAAGAGGAGACCTTGGAGGATGAAGTTTACAGCGCCATCATTGGACGCGTCGAAAAATCAACAGGCCGTGTTGGCGATGCTCTGTTAGTGCGTTCCATCGATCTCTATCTTCGACTGCTCCACAAAGCCTACTCGATTCAACTCTCCACACACGAGTTTGAGCAACTAAAATCCGTCGAACGCGACATCACTCCATTTGCTATGCTCGCTTTCATAAATCGTGAACTCGCTGAACTGGGCTACTTTGAAGACTTGATTTCCTACAACGATTGCCTGGATCGAGGTAAAAATTCTCTCGATGCGTTTTATGGGTCGGTGGGCGAGAGGGATTTAGCGTTTATGGAAAATATGAAGAGATTGCTGGATGATGGATCATGGATGGTGGATGATAGAAAAAAGAACAAACCCACAATCCACAATCCATCATCCACGATCCATCAAAATCGCGCAGCGATTTTGATTACGGGTGGCTATCACACCCAACACTTAAAAGAACTCTTCAAACAAAAAGGCTACTCCTACGTCGTTCTCACCCCCATCATCACCGCCGAAACCAATCAGAAAAAATATGAAAGGGTTTTGCTTGAGCCACTTCGCCATTGCTCGTTACCCCCGAACCCTTTAGACCTGTCATCCCCGAAATCTTTTATCGGGGATCAACTTGATTCCCGCTTTTACGCCACAAAGCACAGCGGACCCGCCCCGATTTCTGGCGGGCGCGGGAATGACGAGACCGCCATTCGCCCCCTCGCCCTCGCCGAACCCCTCGCCGCCGCGCGGATGGGGGAGTTGGTGAGCGCCGCCTCGCGGTTGGCCGACAGAAGAAAAGATTCTGATTTAGAAAAAAACGAGGACAATTTAAAACAGGACAAAATAATTGAGAACATTTTTATATTGTGGACAGAAACCATTGTTGGCACAAAAGATATTCGCCCTGAAGTTAAAAAACTTTCTGATTATGGGGCTGCTTCTTTTGGGTTATTTGAAGATCCGGCCGGTGAAATAACGAAATCAGGAATAAGTCGCGAGGAGCGCTACTCCTCGCCTCGTCTTGAGAGAGTTCTTCAAAGTTTAATAATCACAGAAAGTGTGGCAGCACTTGCCATCGAAAATGTTTTTCAGCATGTTTTGGTTATACCGACTGCCAGAGCGATTGTGGGATTGGTTCTCACGAGGAAGCATCTGTATGGTTTTGTCGCGGATTCCGGTCCGGGTATTGATGATCTCTCTAAGACGCTGTTCGGTCAAAATCGTGGCGAACACACTCAAAAGGGCGAGGGTCTTAGTCTTTCTCTAACTAGGATACATAATTTAGGAGGCCATAGTTTTATTGTTTCGAAAGGGCAACAATTTATAAAATCTAAAGGTTCGGAAAAAATGATGGAACCCATTTATTCAATTTTCGAAGAAGATTTTGCCGCGCGCCTCTCCGTGGCGATGGGCAATTCGCCGATAGCTTCAAAGGCGCTCTCTCTTTTTGGCTGGCTGGCAGCGGCCTCGGCTGGAATTGGTACTATTATTTTTTCGCCAGCCATTTTTGTGCCATTTATTCCTGTACTTCTGGAGGGATGGGTAATCATTGGGGCGACATTGCTAATTGCGCGATTTACCCACTCTTATCCGCTCAGAATATTTTCTCTGGCAGTGATGGTGATTCTAAATTTTCTTGGTTTTCATGTTTTTTCAGGTCAGACAACGGATACCTTTAACATGCTAAAAATAATTTCCCTGGGCGTTTTGATCTCTTTTACCGCTATTTTTCTGGGTTCTGCAGTTGCCAAATTCTTATTTAACAAAGATACTAAAACCTCTTCTGAAAAGTGGTTCTCTTCTTTCAAATGGGCTTTGGCCCAATCTATCGGCGGAGGCTATTTCCTATACTTTGTGTTTATTCCTTTCACAGCTCGTTATCTGCCAAATGCTTTATTGCGAGCCTCATTTGATTTAAGTTTTGCAACCTTTTTATTGACTTTACCGCGGGCGATTGTGACAGGAGCGGCTTTTGGTGAAGATCAAGAGATAAACCATACGGATTTTATATGGGGTTTTCTCCAAAGTTTTTCCAGGCTTTACCCTCTCAACTTTATCTATTGGTTCTCAATCATTTCAATTGGGTGGTCCATCACATCCGATGTGGTTATTTATAAAGTGATCCATGGCGTCTCATTGTTTATTTGGATGGCGTTTGTCGTTAATACGGTTGAGAAGGTGTTTAATTCCAAGAAAAGCACAAGGGGTCAGTTTGGACTCCCATCGAACGATGGATTAGGCTCACGATTAAGTCAGAATTTAAGGACTGACCCCTACGATTCATTTACCTACATCTTCACCTTTATGCATCGGGACAGTGGTGAATCGTCCATCGGGATGCCGAAAAGAGATGTGACTGCCTTCTTGTCGGATTTGTTCAAAACCAAGATTCTTCAAAGTGCGGATGATTTGAATGGATTTGAGCGGCGTCAGTCGGCTCAAAAAGCGACCTGGATTTCCTGGAGTCCAACGAACTTAAGCGGCTTGGAGAGATTTTTCTCAGATTTTAGGCAAAGCTTAACCACTTCTTGGATTCTGTTCATGAGAATTGGGAGAGTTTTCGC
>CAYVFJ010000238.1:0-11240 GCA_964450905.1 uncultured Verrucomicrobiota bacterium | reverse complement strand
TTTTTTGAGTGACTCAACAAACTCTTGAATGCTTCGTGTTGGAACCACTTTTTTTCCTTTTGCTGGGCCGTTGATAAAATCATCCACCTTGCTGGTGGTACGATTGTAGACAGAGATAGGAAAGCCGTTGCGTTCGATATTTAAGGCGAGGTTTTCGCCCATGACGGCGAGACCGATCAGTCCGATTTCAGATGGTGAATTCATAAATTAGATTTCAAAATACATTGGCTTGGGCAAGCGGTTTTTTTTCATTCAAAACAAGAATCAAATTTTCTGCTGCCATTTTAGCTTGGCGCGCCACACTTTCGTAAGTTCGTGAACCTATATGTGGAGTAAGAACGGCATGAGGACAACCAAAGAGAGGATGATCTTGGGGGGGAGGTTCTACTTCGAGAACATCCGCTCCGTAGCCAAGAAGTTTACCGGTTTTAAGAGCCGTGGCAAGGGCATGACTATCGACTAATTCACCTCGAGCGCAGTTAAGTAATACAGCTCCTTTTTTCATGCGTTCAATTCGTTGGCTGTTGATCAGATGATGAGTTTCCTTTGTAAGATTGGTATGTAAACTAATCACATCCGATTGTTCTAAGAGAGTATCAAGATTTTGCATTCGTTGGACGTGGTACTCTTTTGCAAAAGAATCGTCCCAGTAAATATCGTATCCGAGAATATTCATTCCGAAAGCTTTTGCCCGGATCGCCACTTCTTTTCCGACACGTCCCATTCCAACAATCCCTATGGTTTTCCCGAGAATCTCGTGTCCCGTGATGCGTTTCCATTCACCTTTTTTGACGTGATTACATTCAATGACGATGTCCCGATAAATGGCAAGGAGAAGACCAAATGTAAGTTCTGCGACCGTGGTATGATTGACTCCAGGACAATAAGTCAGAGGAATTTTTAGGTCTGTCGCTGCTTGAACATCGATTTTATCCAGTCCAATTCCATATTTACTGATGACTTTAAGTTTAGGAAGCGCTTTTTGAATCACGGCTCGTGTGATCGAATCATCCCCGCAGATCATGCCATCGATATCTCCAACGAGATCAAGCATCTGCGATTCTGAGAGAGGCCCTCTTTGAGAAATCAACTCGTACCCTTCTTTTTTAAGAAGCTGTTGATGTTCACCCATGACATCTTGAAAAGAAGTGGTGGTTATAAGGATGCGTTTCATAAGGGGTAAAGTGGATTTAAGCTAAGTTATTTCTTGTCGTAAAGAAATAATCGCTTGAAATGATACAGAGTAAGCTTTATAGTTCGGGATATGACAACAACAAATACAGCTAAAACTACCAAAATCATTGCTTATTTAAAACCCACTTGCGGTTGGAGTAATGGTGTTCGAGCGATGCTACAAAAGTATCATTTACCTTACGAAGATCGAGATATCATCAACGATTATTCGCAACGAGAGGAAATGATCCGAAAATCAGGCCAAGAATTATCTCCCTGTGTGGAAGTCGATGGTCAAATGCTTCCGGACGTGAGTGGAGATGAAGTCGAAGCTTATTTGCTTTTGAAAGGGTATGTTTCAAAATCAGAAACTCCCACAGCCGTTTCTACCAATTCGTCCTGTTCAGAAGAAGATCATGCCAAACAGAAAATGTCGGATGTGACCTTCCTCTAGGCTGAAAAGCTTTCGCCACATGAACAATGAGCGGTGGCATTGGGGTTGCTCACTTTAAAGCCGCCCTTTTGGAGGTCATCGCTGAAATCAAGTTCTGAACCGCTGACATAGAGAACGCTTTTTGGATCTACGACGACCTGAACCCCTCGAGAGGCAACGAGAATATCCTTTGGCCGAGGTCCGTCTGTTAAATCCATTTTATATTGAAGACCTGAACATCCACCACCAATCACTGCGATTCGAAGCGCGCCATTGACTTTTCCGCTCTTCTGAAGAACTTGCATGAGATGTTTTGCAGCATTTTCAGTGACACGAATTAATTTTTCTGTGCCGATCTTGTAAGGAAGAGAAGGCGAAGGAACTGAAGGAATTTCTGGATGAGACACCTGCGGCAATGGAGTTACTTCCGTCATAGTAACAGTCTAAAGAGATGATTTTGAGATCACAAGCTGTTTATCTAAATCCAGACAAATGAAGGTCTGGAAATTTATTTTGGGACAATCCAAGCTTTCACCTTTTTAAATCTTTTGCTTTCCGCACAAGAATCATAATCCCCGTCAGAATTCCTATGTCTCTTGCTAAAAGCCAGGGATAACTCACGTGGAGAATCTGTTTCCCAAAACATCCACAAGATATATCCAGACCGCGAACCCAAGCCGAGCTTAGCGCTAAAATAAAAATGGTCATCATTGTCAAAAGTAAAATCAGCGCTCCCGAATCATGTTTCTTAAAAACAAGCGCTCCTCCGCAAACGATTTCTAACCATGGCAAATAAATGGCCATGGCAACTGCCAAAAAGTGTGGTAAAAGATGGTAGCTCTGAATGTCGATAAAAAATTGGCTTGGATTCAAAGCTTTAACGATCCCCGCGTAGATAAATAATCCTCCCAAGAATATCCGAAGGAGAAACAAGAACCCACTTATGATTTTTGTTTGGTTAACCATGTTTCCCATCCTCCCTTCAAAACATAAACCGGATTTAATCCAAGTTCACGAAGACGTTTTGCCACTTGATGACTGGCCTGGCATTGTTGACTGTTGCAATAGACGACCACGGGTTGTCCAGGATTCCATGATTGAAGGACGGGCGGAACCAAACGATCCCAGTCATCTTCATTTAAAAGCTGCGCGCCAGGGATATGATCCTTTTCGAATATGTCAGAAGCTCTTGCATCCACCCAAAACACATTTTCTTTCCAGCTTAATACGGTCGAAAGAGTGACCTCTCCTTCAGCCAAAACATTCGGATTCCAAGAAGGTTTTTTCGGGTGTAACCATGCTGAAAAAAAAGCGGGAACTAACGCCACAAGACATAAGACTTTGATTTGTCGAAAAATCATCAATTTCGGTTACCCATTCTATCAGAATCTAATCTACGGCGACGGAGTCGGAGTTGGAGTTGGAACACTGACATTTTGTGGTGGGGCCGAAGCGCTGATACTCTTTGATTGAATGGGAACGCTGATCTTTGCTCTTTGAGCAGGATCTTCTTTGACCTGTGCGTAAGCAACCAATGATTTTGGGCGTGACACGGGATAATTTGTTTCGATGGTCAACATGGCCACTCCCGCGTTCGTTGTTTCCGTATCTGTGGGGGTTACTTGAACCGCATATTCTTCGTTCGGGGTAATCTCCTGAAGTTCCACTAGAAATTTTTCCTGATTAGACCGTGCTTTAAGAACCTTTGCGTCAATGCCCTTTTCAATTTTAATTTGGATCGTTTTTGTGGTTTTTTCTTCTCCTTTTACCCAAAAAACAAAAGCGGGATTCATTTTCACAGGCTCCAGAATGAAAACACGCAATTTAAGCGCTGTCGTAGGGTTTTTTGAATCATCCGTTTGCACCACAATGACTTTTTCTTGGGTGCCAGTTCGATTGCCATGGGTAAAAATGGCCGTAATTTTTCCCTCTTCTCCTGGTGAATAAGTTTTTTTATCAGGAGTTGCCACTGTACAACCACACGAAGTGTTAGCCGATTGGATGGTGATCGGATGATCGCCCTCATTTTTAAAAGTAAAATCGGCGATCGTTTTTTCTTCCTCAACCGAAGGATGAAATTCCAGTTCCAGTTTATCCCATTTCAATTGAGCCATGGCTGTGCCACAAACACTTAGAAAAATAATCATTCCCCACATTTTCATAAATCACGCTTCTACCCTTTGTCCTCTTAAAACTCAAGAACCAAAACCATGCAAAACAATGGGCAGAAATGCGCCCGTGGATAAGGGATTGACGCTTTATGGGATAAAAGGCTAGGAATGGGGATTATGGCATATGGATTACGCACATTGGCTGATGTTTCGATTCTCGATCTAGACGGAGAAATAGATCTTTATAAGTCTCCGGACGTGAGGGCTGACATGGGAAAACTGATAGTCAAAAAAATCAAATGCGTGGTGATCAACTTTCAGAAGGTGACCTATATTGATAGTTCCGGATTAGCAACCATGATTGATGCCTTTCAAAAAATGCGCGTTTACGGAGGAAAACTGGCCATTGCTTCTCTTGCTAAATCTGTGCGCAGTGTTTTTGAGGTTTCACGGTTGGATAAGCTTTTTACTATTTATGATGACGAAACCTCAGCCGTAAATTCTTTTCGTCAAGACACCCCCCCGTCTGTTTGAAGAAAAAGATCCAAGAATTCTTGTTGCGATTGGGAGATTATATCATTCTCCTCGGAGAAGGTTTATCTTGCTGCACGTTTGGGGTTTTTAAAGGAAAAGGTCCAAAGATTAAACATGTCATCGAGCAAATGGATAAAATCGGGGTTCAATCCTTGGGGATTGTCTGTTTGGTAGTGTTTTTTGTGGGACTTGTGATTGCCATGCAAACCTCGTACGAAATGCTTAAAATTGGAACCGAACTTTATATCGGACGCGTGGTAGGACTAACTATTTTAAGAGAATTAGGGCCGCTGATTTCAACGATTGTGCTCGGGGGACGTTGTGGCGCGGCGATTGCGGCTGAAATTGGCACCATGAAAGTGAATGAAGAGGTTGAAGCCCTTAAAATCATGGGAATCAATCCGGTGCGTTTCCTTATCGCGCCACGGATTTTGGCTTTTATTCTGATGGCGCCCGTATTGACTGTGATTGCTGATTATGTGGGAATTCTTGGAGGATATCTTCTTGCCATCACCAATCTACATCAAACTACATCCCAATACACGGATATTATCCTCTCCGCTTTGGTCATCAAAGATTTTGTTTCTGGGATCATCAAGAGCGCTGTTTTTGGTTTGCTGGTGGGGAGTATCGCCTGTTATTTTGGTTATCAGACGGAAGGCGGCGCTGAGGAGGTGGGACGATCTACCACATTGGCGGTGGTTACCTCCATCGTGATGATTATTTTGGCAGACGCTTTGTTAACCGCTATTTTTGTTTATATTGCATAAATATGATTTCATCGGGAACACAAAGTGATCAGCCGCATATTGAAGTGAAAAACTTGAAGCATTCATTTGATGACCGTAAAGTTTTGAATGGCGTGAGTTTTAAAGTGGCGCGCGGCGAAACCATGGTTATTTTAGGCGGGAGCGGTTGTGGTAAAAGCACCCTTCTTCGTAATATCATTGGTTCGCTTAAACCTGATGACGGAGAAATATGGTTGATGGGCAAGGAAATTACGCGCATGAACGAAGCTGGGTTTTCGGAAGTCCGAAAAAAGTTTGGGATGCTTTTTCAAGGATCTGCCTTACTCAATTCAATGACCGTGGGTGAAAATGTGGCGCTTCCTTTGCAGGAACATACGGATCTCTCTCCTGAAATTATGGATATCATGGTTAAAATGAAAACTGGCATGGTTGGGTTGACTGGTTTTGAACACTTAATGCCTTCGCAAATTTCGGGTGGCATGAAGAAGCGCGTGGCTTTGGCTCGTGCCATCGCGATGGACCCCGAAATTCTGTTTTGCGACGAGCCTACCGCGGGCCTTGACCCCGTCATGACAGCGGTGGTAGATGTTCTGATTAACGATCTTTGCAAGAAACTGGGGATGACGGCCGTGGTTGTCACCCATGACATGTCCAGTGTTTATCGAATTGCGGATCACATTGTGATGCTTCATCAAGGCAAAATGATTTTTGAAGGAACGGTCGAAGAGATTCGCAATTCAAGAGATCTCTATGTAAAACAATTTATCAATGGTGAAGCAGACGGCCCCATTTCTTTTAAGCAATCGGGCGAAGACTATCTTAAATCTCTTTTTGATTAGAATGGATCCTTATTTATGAAAGACATTACGACACGCGTGAAGATCGGAATCATGACCCTTGTTTCTCTTGTTCTTTTTGTCGTCATGATTGTGTTGATCAGCAAATTATCATTGAAACCTCAACGAGAGTTAAGAGTACACTTCAGATTTATCAATAGTTTGGAAATAGGCGCTCCGGTCCGTTTTGCTGGAGCCCGCATAGGAGAGATAAAAAGAGTTCAAATTCTGACCCAAGACGAACGCGCGCAATTTCCTAAAAATCCACCTTACGTTCAGGTTTATGCGAGCATCGATCAAAAGGTTCTTATTCCGAAGGGAACCAAAGCGATGGTGAATACCATGGGATTTATGGGCGAGAAATATCTGGAACTTATGCCCGAACCCAATTCTACGGCCTACATTGGAAACGACGAAATGTTGGAGAGCATTGATCCAACCGCCATGGACACGGTCTTTGGCGCTGCCAAAAAACTTGCTGACGAGATGCAGATTTCCGCTAAAAACTTGAATACATTAACCACAGAAATGCAGGATCGTCTTCCTGTATTAATTGGTGAACTTGAAAAAACTTTGGTTTCCGCTCAGGAATTAGCTGGTGACGCGAAACATCTTACGGGTGACGTTCAGAGAATGGTCAATAATAACGAAGACACTCTACCCCATTTGATTGCTAATGCGCGGCAAATGACCATTTACATGAAAAGTTTAAGTCATATTCTTGCCCGCCGACCGTGGAAATTGATTTGGGGATTTAGCGGCCCTCATCCCATTGAATCTGAAGAAGAAAAGTATGTTTCGCCTGTTTCAAAAAGTGCGTTGGACGATCAACCCTTAAAAGAATAAGTTACCTTGATTGATGGACCTCCCATGACCGCTTCTTCTGATCCTTATCGTGGGTTAATACGCGTGAGCTGTAGCATCAATTCGATTCGTGATTATTATCAGTTGCTCACCTCCCTTCTTGAAACCACAAAAGAGGTGATGGATTGTGCCGCCGGCAGCCTCTTGTTATACGATCCAACAACTGATGATTTAATCTGGCATGTCGCTTTGGGAGACAAGGCCGGTAAGCTCAAAGAAATGGCACGATTAAAAATGGGCCAAGGCGTCGCGGGATGGGTGGCTCAACATCGGCAATCGGCTTTAGTTGAAGACGCAATGAAAGATGAGAGATTTTTTCGTGGCGCGGACACCACCACGGGATTTCGTACAAGATCGATTATATGTGTCCCTCTTCTTTTGGAAAACAATCTGGTGGGTGTTCTTCAAGCTTTAAATCCGTTGCACAAGAAATTTTTCGATAAAAATGATCTTGAAGTTTTTGAGGCTTACGGAGCGATGGCAGCAATTGCGATTGAGAAAATCCGTTGGCAAGAAGCCACTTTACAACAGGAAAAAATCAAACAAGAACTTGAAATTGCCCAGGAAATACAAAGCCGATTTCTCGCGCAAAGTTTTGAAGAAGCAGAGGCTGCTTTTCAATTAGACTTTCATTGTCAACCCGCCTTCCTCATCGGTGGCGATTTTTATGATGTGCAGAAAACCCAAGACGATTCATTTGCGATGATTTTGGGGGATGTGACTGGCAAAGGAGTGCCTGCCGCTTTGCTGATGGCTCAACTTCTTTCGCAGTTTCGATATTTAGCGCCTCGAGAAACAGATCCTGGAAATATTTTGACTCTGATGAATGATAGCCTGAGCGCCCACAGCACCCGAGGAATGTTCGCAACCGCGTGGTGCGCGATTGTTCGGCCTGAAGGCAACCGTCTCTCCTGTCGACAAGCAAGCGCAGGTCATTTGGCTCCCCTTCTGTCTTCGACAGATGAAATAAAAACCATCGACCTTTTATCAGGATTACCTTTGGGCATTGTTACCAACGAAATTTTTCCGTCATCAGATTTGATTTTGAAATCGGGAGACCTTTTGTGCGCTTACACAGATGGAATTACTGAGGGCCGTAATTCTTTGGGCGAAGAGTTCGGAACCTCGCGTTTAC
Source organism: uncultured Verrucomicrobiota bacterium (assembly GCA_964450905.1). Classification (GTDB taxonomy): domain Bacteria; phylum Verrucomicrobiota; class Verrucomicrobiia; order JABWAM01; family JABWAM01; genus CAYVFJ01. The sequence goes on along the minus strand of CAYVFJ010000238.1, from coordinate 3,405 downwards.
AAGAAACTCTCACTGATCAGGATGCTCGCACAGCGGATGTGAAAAAAAAGATTCTCCAATCGATCCAACATTTTTGTGAGGGCACTCAGCAGCGAGATGACATCACCTTTTTTCTCTGTTCTCCACGATGAATCAACCTATTCATTTTGAATGCACCAGTTGTCCATCTCAAATGGCAACCATCCGATCCCAAATTCGGAATTCAGCAACCGCTTTTGGATTTAAAGATGAAATGGTTGAGCATTTAGTTTTGGCTGTGGATGAAGCATGCACCAATATCATTCGCCATGCTTATGATGGACGTAACGACGGAAAAATTGAGGTGGATATCTTAAATCACGAGGATATATGGGAAGTAAGGCTCAGAGATTATGGAAAGAGATTTGATCCTTTTCATTTAAAAGGGCGTCCGCTCAATCGTGTAAAACCCGGAGGATTGGGACTCTTTTTCATCAAACAAACTTTCGATGATATTCACTTTGATCAAACAGTAAAAACGGGGACTTGTTTGATTCTTTGCAAAAAAAAACCAACTCCAGAGAAAGTTTTATCCGAATGAAATTTAAAGGAAAAGTGGCGCTTGTGACCGGCGGAAGTTCAGGCATTGGAAAGGCTGTTGCTCTCGCGTTTTCGCGTGAAGGAGCCAAAGTGGTGGTTGCTGATATCCACATGAAAGGTGGTGAAAAGACGGTTCTTTCCATCAAAAAAAAAGGCGGCCAAGCTATTTTTATCCGAACCGATGTGTCGAAGGCAAAAGAGGTGGAGATTCTCTTGAAAAGAATCATTCAAACTTACGGCCGGTTAGATTATGCGTTGAATAATTCTGGTATCGGAGGCATTCCTTCAGGTGTCGCACGATGCACAGAAAAAAATTGGGATCTGGTCCATCAGATCAATCTCAAGGGAGTATGGTTATGCATGAAATATGAGATTCCTCAAATGCTTAAGCAAAAACACGGGGTGATCATCAATACCGCTTCGATCTTTGGTTTGATTGCCCTTAAACATCATGCCGCTTATGTTTCCAGTAAACATGCGGTCGTTGGTCTAACAAAGACGGCCGCATTGGAATATGCGCCCCATGGAATTCGAATCAACGCGATTTGTCCTGGAGCGATTGCCACTCCCTTAGTAGGTCTTGTGACCAAGAAACTCGTTGCTCAACATCCCATTGGACGAGTCGGCACCCCTGAAGAAGTTGCCGCGGCCGTGATCTGGTTGTGTTCTGAGGAAGCTTCATTTATGATCGGAAGCTGTGTCACGATGGACGGCGGCCGGATGTTGCCTCATTAAAATTTTCCGACTATACTCAATGCGATCATCATCTGCGCTTCCAAAAATGTAGGAGCCATCGCTGATGACGATCCCCTTCCACGCCGGTCGCGATCGGCGATCGCTCCTACAAAAAAGCTGAATCTATGCCCGCGTTGAGTATAACTCGCGGATACGCCAAGCTGAGTCGTGACGCAAAATGATTGCTTGAGGCTCTAACTATGGCAATATGGGGAGTATGTTCATGATCTCTTCAGAAAAATGGGTAAAAATGTTTGGAAAACTTCAAAAGTTGGGCTTCGGAATTTTTTTTCTATTCTTTTTTTTCACGATAGGAATAGCCGAAGAAATGATTGATGGAATTGCCGCGATGGTGAATGGCGATATTATCACCATCGGCGAGTTGAGGGCTTTTTTGGGGCCCACGGAGGATTCTCTGCAAAAAATTTATGGAAATAATGAGCCCAAGCTGGTGGAAGAATTAAAAAAAGCGCGAAAGGCTGCCGTCGACCAACTGATCGATCAACGATTGATTATTCAACAATTCAATGTGTTGGAATCCAAGAATTCCGCCAAAATTGTCACCGACGAATGGATTGAGAAGGAGATTCAAAATGATATCAATCAGTACTATGGACGAGATCGTAGCATTTTTATTAAAACGCTCGAAGCCAACGGCCTTAATTTAGAAGCTTACAAAGAGCGAGTGCGCGATAAAATTATTGTCAGCGCCATGAGATACAATGAAATTGGCGGCGAGAAAATCTTGATCTCGCCTTATAAGATCGAAACTTATTACAAAGATCATCCCGATGAATTTAAGGAAGGAGAAAAAATTAAGTTGCGAATGCTCTATATCAGGAAAGGAGAATCACCCGACGAAATCGAGGGTGCACGCAGTTTGACTCAAGAAATTTTAATTAAACTCACTACAGGCTCGGATTTTTCGTCGCTTGCCACAGTTTATTCTGAAGGATCAGAGAAAAATCAAGGTGGCCAATTGGGATTTGTCGATCGCGAGACTTTGCGTGAAGAACTTCGTGAACCAGCTTTTTCGTTGGATGCCGGTCAGATCAGCAAAATGATCGATACAAAAGATGGTTTTTATATTCTGCAGGTGGATGAAAAAAAACCGGCGACAGTGACTACTTTGGAAGAAGCGCGTGATTTGATTGAGCATCTCCTGGAAGGGCAGGAGAAAGAGAGGCTTCAGAAACGATGGCTTCAAAATCTCCGACGAAAGGCTTATATTCGGGTTTATTGAGAGAGGCTGTCATTTATGAAAAAAATTCGTCGCTCAATAAAACCGCTTCTCTCTATTGTTACCGGTGGGGCTGGATTTTTGGGATCCCATTTGTGCGATCGATTGTTGTTGGAAGGTCATCGGGTTGTTGTGTTCGACAACCTGAGCACAGGTAATATGGATAATTTAGCTCATTTGGCAGGAAACGAATGGTTTCAATTTATCAAGCAGGATGTCACGAATTATCTATTTTACCCTGGAAAGGTTGATTTTATTTTTCATTTCGCATCTCCAGCCAGTCCGATTGACTATCTGGAACTACCGATTCCGACTCTCAAGGTGGGAGCGCTTGGCACACACAAAGCGTTGGGATTGGCGCATGTCAAAAAAGCGCGATTTATTCTTGCTTCAACCTCGGAAGTTTATGGAGATCCCTTGGTGCATCCACAGAATGAAAACTATTGGGGCAATGTGAATCCCATTGGACCAAGAGGAGTTTACGATGAGGCCAAACGATTTGCGGAAGCTCTTTCTTTTGCTTATCATCGTTTCCATGGAGTGGATATTAAAATTGTTCGTATCTTTAATACTTATGGGCCTCGGATGCGGCTGCGTGATGGCCGGGTGGTTCCATCTTTTGTGAGTCAGTCGCTTCAAGGAAAATCTCTTACTGTTTTTGGCGATGGCACGCAAACTCGCAGCTTTTGTTATGTCAGCGATTTGATTGACGGGATCTATCGTCTGGCGATTTCCAAGGAACACGGACCGATCAACGTTGGGAATCCAAAAGAAATGACGGTCAAACAGTTTGCGGAAATGATCCTTCAAATTACGGGGAGTCGCAGCAAAATGGCCTATCAACCTTTGCCAGTGGATGATCCTAAACAGCG
>CAYVFJ010000237.1:0-3219 GCA_964450905.1 uncultured Verrucomicrobiota bacterium | reverse complement strand
ATAAAATCTGCGAGATGTTTTTATAACATTTTCTCAAGTAAGAATCTAAAAACTAAAAACTTCTTTCTTATGACTCTTTTCGAAAAGATTGTTGCTCGTGAGATTCCGTCGGACATCGTCTATGAAACGGCTGAAGTGATTGCTTTTCGAGATATTAAACCCCAAGCGCCCACTCATGTTTTGGTGGTTCCTAAGAAAGTGATGGTTCGGGTATCGGATGCAAAGGATGATGATGTTCATCTTTTAGGTAAACTTCTTTTAGCAGCAGCCGAAGTGGCTCGTCGTTTAGGGATCGAGCAAGATGGTTATCGTCTTGTCATCAACAACGGACGTAATGCAGGGGAGGCCGTTCCTCATTTGCATCTTCATGTTTTAGGAGGCCGTCCTTTTTCCTGGCCACCTGGGTGATTTCTTCAGAGGGGATCGCTTGGCGAGCCGCGTATGCTCCCCAAGAAAAGCGCAATGGATGGTCGCGCTGAGTATATCTTCATTTTTTTACTTTTTAACTCTAAAGAGATTTTTAAATTGATGGAGCCATCCTTTTTTTAAGTCAGGCGAGATGTGGGCTAGGTTGGCGGTGTTTTTTTTGATTAAATCCGAGAGAGGCGCGAAAGGGAGCGCGTGTTCAAGCACGCGCACGCTGGATGCCGCGGTAGGCGGAACGAGAACGGTTCCAAGAGGAGCTTCAGTTTTTTGTTTTTGTAGGTTAGAATTTTGCGCGGCTGCTTGTTTCAAAAGAGACGTTAAACCAGTTTTTGGAGGAGGCGAAGAGGGAGAAGTTGGCTTTTTTTCGAAAAGAAATCGAAGGCTAACCACTTCTTCAGCACGCGTCCAATCGGCTGTTTCACCTTCAAAAAAGATCCAGCTATCTTTGTTCAAACGTCCTTCCTGAAAAAAGGAAGCCAAGTTTGTTGCGTCGTAAGGACCATATTGTTGATCGATATAAAGATAATAATTGGCATCCATGAACATATCGTATAGAGCATAGATCTTAAAGAAAAGCGATAAGAATTTTAGCTTGATATGTAACCCCTTCAATTTCAAGTATTTCTGACTAGACAAAATGTGAAATTAAGTGTATTTGGTCAATTAAACCAATTCCTCATTTTATTATATGAAACCTATTCTCATGCAGTTAGTTACAGCAATTGTATTATTTGGATTGATGATCGAACCGTTATTTGGGCAAAAGGCGCCTAAGAATGTTCCACAGAATGTGAGTGTGAGTGAACCTAAAAAAGCGTCTGTGCATCGGGGCACGCGAAAGACTAAAATTGATTTACAAAAGGAATCCTTACTTAAAGCAAAACATCTTTATGAAATTCGTGTTGGTCCGCGTTTTTCATGGATCGACGGGAAAATTCGTCCTGGAAGAGATGGGAGCAGTCAGTTGGATTTTAGAGATGACTTTGGTTTGACGGAAGTGGAGATTGGTCCGCAAGTGGATTTTGAAATAAAATTTTCTGATCAATGGCATGGGTCTATTAATTACGCGCAAAATTATTTTGATGGACCTAAGCTGACGACCACAAAAACGATTCTTTATCAAAACTCGTCTACGACAGGTGGGAGTCCGAGCACCCAACAAACCCCCACGGTATTTCCCACGGGATCAAGCGTTCAGGGGAAGCTCGAAATTAATTCGATTAACGCGCTTCTTTATTATGATGTATTCAAGAAAAACGGATGGGCTTTGTCGCCGGTCGTTGGCACCAAGGCCGTGTTTTTTAAAGAGAAACTGAATTTGGTTAGTATCACCAGCGGTCTCATCGTTAATGACTCAACTTTTGTTGAACGGGTGATCCCGCTTGTTGGTTGCAGCGCGCGATATCAATTTAATCGACAAATCTATTGTGGAGCCATGGGTGCGGGCTTTGCGTTCGAAAAATATATTTATGCGGAAGGACAAAGTTACTTAGGATACGATTTTGATAAGACATGGGGACTACGGATGGGGATGGATGTGAATTACATTTCTGCGGGACGTGGAAGCAGTGGCCCGACCTTTTCCACAACAGGTTATGTGGCAGGCGGCTTTCTTGAGGGGGTTGTCGGTTTTTAGTTTTTTACTTTGTTAAATGTTGTAAAAAAGTCTCTCAGATTTGTCTCACGCAGAGACGCAAAGTTCGCAGAGAGTTTAGGAAGAGCAGAATAAGCCGTTTATCCGCCGCGGCGGATAAACGGCTTGGTTTCTCGACTCTGTGTGCTCAGCGTCTCTGCGTGAGCTTCCTTCTTTCTTTAAAATTTAAAATATCTTTTGTTAGATTTTTAGAGCATCCAAAACATTGTTTTCGAAGGATGCCTGCCTGCCGAATGAATTTGACGATCTGAACTTGCTGTAAGATGACGTAAAACTTGATAAACCAGCTCCGCTTGATCTGGGACACATAAATTTTGAGCCATTTGATCTGCTGTGAATTTCGCCCCCTTTTGTTGAGTCAAACCTTTCACAATTTTTTGTTGAAGGATCAAAACATCGGTGGCCGCTTTTTTTCCGGCTTCCACGCCAGGTTGATGATAGGCATTGATTCCTACGAGGAAAGCATACAAACCAACCGCACGCTCATAGAGAGCGATCAAAGCGCCGATCGATTTTTCGGAAATATCGGGCATCGTGAGTGTGATTGATTCGCGATTTTTCTCATAAAGGGCTTGACGTGTTCCCTGGAGAAAACCGTGGAGATAATCTCCTGTGGTAAAGTCGTTTTCAACAAAGATCGATGCACCTTCTCGATCTCGCAGGACTTCAATCAAAGTAACGAAAAAGTTAGGAACACCTTCTCGTAATTGTTGAACGTAAGCATGTTGATCGGTGGATCCTTTATTGCCGTAGACACTGATTCCTTGATGGACTGTTCTACCCTGAAGATCACATTCTTTACCTAAAGATTCCATGACAAGCTGTTGAAGATATCGGCTGAAGAGCAAGAGACGATCTTTATAAGGAAGAACGACCATATCTTTTGCGCCACAACCTTCAGTGGCATGGAACCATGTCAACGCAAGCAAAGCTGCTGGGTTTTCGAGTGTCTTTGAAGTGCGTGTAGCCATGTCCATGAGGCGTGCTCCTTCAAGCATGGCATCGATATCTATTCCTTGAAGGGCTGCTGGCAATAAACCGACGGCTGAAAGTTCGCTGGTTCGTCCTCCAATCCAATCCCACATGGGAAATTGCGCCATCCATTTTTCATGAGAAGCCGTTCGTGAAAGTTCACTTCC
>CAYVFJ010000236.1:0-9701 GCA_964450905.1 uncultured Verrucomicrobiota bacterium | reverse complement strand
TTATTATTTAGGCATTGCTCTTGAGGATCTCGCAAGAATCGAACCAGAAAAATCTTTAGCTTATTCATCCGAGGCTCTTGCCCACTTTCAAGAGGCTGTGCGTCTTCGTCCAGACTGGATGGTCGCGCTTAATACCCTGGCCTTTCTTTTATCCACACATCCAAACTCACAACTTCGCAACGGCGCGGACGCGGTGCGATTGGCTGAAAAAGCTTGTAAAATTGTTTCTTACAATGAACCTGCTCTTCTGGTCACCCTCGCGGCGGCTCATGCCGAAGCAGGCCAATTCTCTAAAGCAATAGAAACATCTCAGAAAGCTTATGAATTAGCCAAAGCAACCGGCCAAATAGAAATGCTCCGTACGATCGAAGACCGTGAAAAATTGTATAAAAAAGGACTTCCCTTTCATGACCTCATCAAACAGTAAAGATAGTTTTACTTAAATGAATAAAAACTATATAATCCAATTAAATGCGATCCTTGCTGCAGGATCTTTTTCTCAAGAAAAACTCGCTCAACAATTCGGAGTCACCTTTGCCGCGCTCAACCGATGGATGAACGGACATGCGATCCCTCATCCTCGGCGAATGGTGTGCTAGAATACTCACAGAAAAAATCTGTAGACCCGCTTATTGTATTTTTAGCTCATGAAATGGAAAAAACAGAAAAGTTAATTCGGAAGTATCTTTAACGGATGGGCTTTCCATCCTAAACGATGTGGTTGGGGAGATATTTACCAGCTTTGTATCTTGCTCTTCCAACAAACAACCTTTAGAAGAGGATTCATGACGACCATTACCATCGACGATATTCTTCTTGGGGCCGAAGAAAAAATGATCAAAACCACCGAAGTGGTTCAGCATGAATTTTCTTCGGTGCGCACGGGCAAAGCTTCTTCTGCTCTTGTGGAAAACATCATGGTGGAGGCTTACGGAGTTCAGATGAACATCAAACAACTTGCGGGAATCACCACTCCCGATGTGCGGCTTTTGGTGATCCAGGCATTTGATCCATCGAACGTTCAAGCGATTGAAAAAGCTCTGCGAGAATCTAAATTAGGCATTTCTCCTGTGGTCGATGGCAAAATCATTCGCCTTCCCATCCCTGAGTTAAGCGAAGAACGACGACGCGAGTTAGGCAAGCTTGTTAAAAAAATGTCTGAAGATGGTCGAGTCGCTATTCGACATGTTCGTCGTGATGCTCTCGAATCCATTAAAAAAATTCAGAAAGAAGGTAAAATCAGCGAAGACGATCAGTCTAACGCAGAAAAAGAAATTCAAAAACTCACCGACCAGTATATCACTGCAATCGATCAGTCCTTTGAAACTAAAGAAAAAGATATCATGAAGGTGTAGATCTATGAAATCTGCCTATGAACTTACGATGGAACGGCTGAATAAACAAAGTCCTCCATCATCGACGCCCATCCACGAATCGCAAAAAAAGTTGTTGGCCGAAATAGACAGTATTTACCAAGCTAAGATCGCGGAAAAAGAACTATTTCTTAAGCCAAAAATTGAACAAGCTCGATTTCAGGACGATCATGCCGTGATTGAATCCATGGAAAAACAACTCCGAGATGAAGTCAAATTTCTTCGTGAAGAAATGGAGCGTGAAAAGGAAAAAGTCCGTCAGGGTTCACGATCCTAAAAACTTAAATCCATTGATGGTTCACTGGAGACACTTCCAAAAATCTTTCTGGATAGGCTGCTCCCCACCAAAGTCTTCCTCTCCGATCATATTCTTCCCAAGTCCATTTTACGGGAGGCAAATCGATATCTCTCAAATAATCACCCGAATAAATTTCCATTCGATGGCCATCAAAATCACGAATATATAAAAATAAAGCATTGCTCAATCCATGACGACCCGGGCCAAACTCAATGGCATCTCGATAGCCGGCATCCGCTAAGAGATCCGCGGTTCTTATGATTTCAGCAGGTCCCTGAACAGTATAAGCGACGTGATGCAGGGCAGCGCCAGAACCCGTGGAGAGCGCGACATCATGAGTGCCAGAGGAACGTCTTGTCCAAGCTGCAAAAGTTTTATTCTCCTTTTCAACATATTCCGACACACTGAATCGCAGTTCATCCCGCCAATATTTCAAAGCGTTATCAACGCTGGCAACTCTGATATTCATGTGATCAATTCGTAAGGGCGGGATTCCTTGATCGAGATGAGTGGTGCGCATCGGCAAATGTTTAAGCAGGCCCTTTTCGTCATAGATATGGACTTGTTGCATTTCATGATAAAATTCAATAGGATGACCATTCGGCTCGACGACACGTAGAGCTTTGCCTTGGCCAGGTTCCGTTTCTGCAGGAACCATTTTGCATGGAACTCCAAGACGTTGATGATGATCGGCTAATCGATCCAAATCTTCAGGGTCAGACACCCGCAAAGCAAAATGACCCAAGCCGCCGCTCTTATTTTTTGTCAGAGTGAGTGTATGAAGATCAAATTCATCCACGCCGCGAAGATAAATATGATTCTTATCAGAAGCACATTCTCTAAAACCAAGAATATGGACATAAAATTCCCGTGCCCTTTCTAAATCGGTCACAAATAATTCGCAATGTCCTAGTCTTAATATCATTTTTCGCAACGATTCAGGTATGTAGGAGCCAACGCGGATGTAGGGGGTATAACTTAATCGGAAACCGAATTATTCCGTGGCTACGATTTCCTTGCCGCGTCTTTGTTTTTGCTGGCGCACATGTTGTTGGACTTTGGTTTTGTGCTTGCGCATTTGGCGGGCTAACTTGCTGATACAAAGATCAATGGAAGCATACATGCTGTCAGATTCGGTATCTGCTTCAATGCGAATGTGATTTGAACAAGAGAGAACAATCTCACAACGATGACGATATTTTTGGACATCAAGAATCACATGAGCATCGATGACTTTTGGAAAGTCAATGTTGATGGATTCAATTTTATCGCGGGCATAACTTTCAATGGCTTCCGTGATTGAGATACGTCGTCCTGTGACACGAATTTCCGGAGGGTGTGTATGATTCATAAGTTGTGGTTCAACCTAAGCTAGGTTGATCTTTTTTACAAATAAAAAGGGCGTTCCTTGCGGAACGCCCTTTTCTTTAAACCTCTCACTGAACGCGAGAAATTTCTTAGTAATCCATCCCGCCGCCCATCCCGCCCATACCCCCGCCTGGAGGTCCTCCTGGCGCAGGTTTATCTTTCTCTGGAAGCTCTGTAATCAGAACTTCCGTAGTCAGAAGTAAACCAGCGATGGATGCGGCATTTTGAAGCGCGCAACGGGCTACTTTCTTTGGATCAACCACACCGGCTTTGATGAGATCTTCGTACTTATCTGTAGCGAAGTTATAACCTTCCGGTCCTTTACGGCCCACGACTTCATTAAAGATCACTGAAGCCTCGAGACCTGCATTTTCAGCTAGACGACGGAGAGGATACTCTAATGATTTACGAATGATGTTTACACCAATCGCTTCTTCATCGTTGAGTTTCAAGCTATCGAGCGATTTGATCGCGCGAACAAGCGCTACTCCACCACCTGCCACGATGCCCTCTTCAACGGCCGCGCGTGTTGCATGCAAAGCATCTTCCACACGAGCTTTCTTTTCCTTCATTTCAGTTTCGGTAGCCGCGCCCACGTTGATCACAGCCACGCCACCCGCGAGTTTCGCAAGGCGTTCCTGGAGTTTTTCCTTATCATAATCAGAGGTTGTTTCGTCAATCTGTCTACGAATTTGATTGATACGTCCCTGAATATCACTGTTTTTTCCAGAACCTTCCACGATGGTTGTGTTTTCTTTGTCTACCATCACGCGTTTGACTTGACCGAGGTCGTCAATGGTTACGTTTTCCAATTTGATACCGAGATCTTCGGTTAAACATTTACCACCGGTGAGGATGGCAATATCTTCCATCATCGCCTTACGACGATCTCCGAATCCTGGGGCTTTCACGGCGCACACTTGAAGTGTTCCGCGCAGTTTATTAACGACCAAGGTTGCTAAGGCTTCTCCTTCAACTTCTTCGGCAATCACGAGCAAAGGACGTCCGATCTTGGCAATTTTTTCCAAGAGAGGGAGCATATCTTTGAGCGCCGAGATTTTCTTTTCATGAATAAGGATGTAAGCATTTTCTAACGTGCATTCCATCGCTTCTGCGTTGGTAATGAAATAAGGCGAGAGATAACCTTTATCGAATTGCATTCCTTCGACCACATCGAGTGTGGTTTCAATGGATTTAGCTTCTTCGACTGTGATGGTTCCATCTTTCCCTACTTTATCCATGGCGTCAGAAATGATTTCACCAATCGTTTCATCTCCATTTGCGGAAATAGAAGCGACCTGTTTGATTTCACTTTTGTCCTTCACCTTTTTGGATTGGGTTTCGAGGTTTTCGACGATGCGTTCAACCGCTTTATCGATTCCACGTTTGAGACCCATCGGATTAGCGCCCGCTGTGACGTTCTTTAATCCTTCACGATAGATGGCTTCTGCCAAAGCAGTTGCGGTGGTTGTTCCGTCGCCAGCGATATCGCTGGTTTTCGAAGCCACTTCGCGAACCATCTGAGCTCCCATATTTTCAAAGGGATCTTCCAATTCAATTTCCTTCGCCACGGTCACACCATCTTTGGTGACCGTTGGTGAACCAAACTTCTTATCAAGGACCACGTTGCGGCCCTTCGGTCCGAGAGTTACAGTCACTGCATGAGCGAGTTTCTGAACTCCACGGAGAATACGCTGACGAGCGTCTTCACTGAATACGAGTTGTTTTGCTGCCATAATATAATTTTCCTCTCTGTGATTAGTCGATGATTCCTAGAATATCATCTTCCCGGAGGATTTGATATTCATCACCATCAATTTTAATTTCTGTGCCACCATATTTACTGATTAACACTCGGTCGCCTACTTTGACTTCGAACGGAATTTTTTTTCCGTTCTCATCAACTTTGCCGGTTCCGATTGCAATCACCTTACCTTCTTGAGGTTTTTCTTTTGCGGTATCTGGAATAATAATGCCGCCCTTCTTCACTTCTTCTTCTTTGTTGTTGGGCTTCACTAATACCCGATCACCAATAGGTTTAACTTTCATTATTTATACCTTCCTTTGTAAACCGCGACAAACAACGGGGAATGATTTGAGGACACTCTTTAAGTGCATTCCCCCTGGTTATTACGGTTCGGTTATGTCTTTGATTCGCCTTCGGCGAATGTTTTTTTGTGTCCTCACTTTCTTTCGCTCATGGATCTCATTGCTTTGATCGCGTAAGAGAAAGAATTCTAAAATTTAGGGATACTCCTTGATCTTTACGAAGGGTTACTTTTTCTTTTCGTCTACCACTTCAAAATCTGCGTCCACTACCTTTTCTCCTTCTGTGCCCTTCGCTTTTTTGCCGTCCGTTGACTCATCTCCCGCAGTTTTCTCGGCGTCTTTGGTTGCTTTGGCGCTTTCATAAAGTTTGGTCGCAATGGCATGAAGCGATTCAGTCAATGCCTCCTGTTTCTTACGTATGGCATCCAGATCATTTTCTTTAAGAGTTTTCTCAAGATCTTCAATCGCGCCTTCGACTTTTTTCTTTTCATCTCCGGAAACTTTATCTCCGGCATCTTTTAATGTCTTTTTTGCTTGATAAACAGCATTGTCACATTGATTGCGGAGTTCAATTTCTTCTTGAGCCTTTTTATCTTCTTCAGCATGGAGTTCCGCTTCTTTAGCCATTTTTTCGACCTCCTCTTTTGATAAACCGCTGGAGGCCGTGATAGCAATTTTTTGTTCTTTGTTTGTGCCTAAATCCTTTGCAGTCACATGCAAAATACCGTTTGCATCAATATCGAAGGTGACTTCAATCTGTGGCACGCCACGAGGAGCAGACGGGATTCCATCTAATTTGAAGATGCCCAAACGTTTGTTATCTTTACTCATCTTGCGTTCACCTTGGAGGATAACAATATCCACCGCCGGCTGACTATCAGATGCCGTGCTAAAAATTTCGCTCTTTTTGGTGGGAATGGTCGTGTTCCGAGGAATCATTGGGGTAGCAATTCCACCCATCGTCTCGATGGAAAGAGTGAGAGGTGTAACATCCAAGAGAAGAACATCGCGTACTTCACCTTTGAGGACGCCTCCCTGAATGGCTGCGCCGACGGCAACCACTTCGTCGGGATTCACTCCTTTATGAGGTTCTTTGCCAACGAGATCATGCGCCGTTTCCACGACTTTCGGCATCCGTGTCATCCCACCCACTAAAACCAATTCATCAATTTGTGAGGTAGAAAGTTTGGCGTCTCCCAAACAATCTTTGACTGGTTTAATGGTGCGTTCAAAAAGATCATCACAAAGCTGTTCCAACTTGGAACGAGTCAGTGTTTTGTTAATATGTTTTGGGCCACTCGCATCTGCGGTGATAAAGGGCAGATTGATATCGTACTGTTGAGAAGAGGAAAGAGCTTTCTTGGCTTTTTCAGCTTCTTCCTTCAATCGTTGCATGGCATCCGGCTGTTTCGATAGATCTAAAGCGGTATCTTTTTTAAATTCTTGAATCAACCAGTCCACCACTCGATTGTCCCAATCGTCACCTCCAAGGTGCGTATCGCCATTCGTCGCTTTGACTTCAAAAACTCCATCGCCAATTTCGAGAACAGAAATATCAAAAGTACCGCCGCCCAAATCGTAAACCGCGATCTTCTCGTCTTTCTTTTTATCAAGACCGTAAGCCAACGATGCGGCTGTTGGTTCGTTAATAATACGAAGAACTTCTAGACCCGCGATTTTTCCTGCGTCTTTGGTTGCCTGACGTTGGCTATCGTTAAAATAAGCAGGAACCGTAATCACGGCTTGCGTAATTTTCTCACCGAGTTTTGCTTCGGCATCCGCTCTTAATTTCGAAAGAATCATGGCAGAAACTTCAGGAGGCGAATAGCGTTTCGTCTGACCGCCATCTTCAACTTCGACATGCGCGTCGCCGTTATCTGCTCTCACCACTTTGTAGGGAACGCGTTTCGATTCTTCCGCTATTTCTTCATGTTTACGTCCCATGAAACGTTTGATTGAATAAACCGTATTACGCGGATTGGTAATCGCTTGATTTTTGGCAAGTTTACCCACCAAACGATCGCCGCTTTTAGTAAACGCGACTACCGATGGAGTGGTACGCTCCCCTTCCGCGTTCTCAAGCACGACAGGCTCGCCACCTTCCATGATGGCCATACAAGAGTTCGTTGTTCCAAGATCAATTCCAAGTACTTTAGGCATATAATTATAAAATTTTTAAGTAACAGATAATATAGCAAGTATCATGCCAAAGTATATTAAATATGTTAACATGTTGATTTACAACATATTACAAAAGATTTGAAGAGACATCATATTTTATCAATTAGAGACATAACGACTCAGTTGTATCCGTAAATCATGGATGAGTGTCGAATCGGCACAAACGATCTGTAATCATGCATGGTGCATGAAGTTTCATTGGAAAAAAGAAAAAACATATATGAAAATGAGCGAGTTTTCTCTAAACTAAATTTTTGAAGAAGAAAAGGTAAATGAATTTAAAAACAAAAAAATCTTTGCGTTGTACCGCGGTAAACATGATAAAAAAACTTCGGTCGGAAGGGTACCAAGCCTTTTTTGCCGGCGGCTGTGTTCGAGATATGTTACTCGGACGACCACCTAAAGATTATGATATTGCCACATCCGCTCTTCCTCATGAAGTGGAAAAGTTATTTAAACATACCATCGCCGTTGGAAAAGCTTTTGGAGTGATTCGTGTGCGTCTTGACGGACACGAAATTGAAGTGGCCACCTTTCGGACAGATGAAATTTATCATGACGGAAGACATCCATCGAGAGTTCAATTTTCGACCGCGCAAGAAGATGTTCAAAGGCGTGATTTTACGGTCAACGGTCTTTTTTACGATCCCATCCAACGAACGGTTCTCGATTTTGTAGGTGGACAATCTGATTTGCGCAAGGGAATCCTTCGAGCCATTGGAAATCCAAAAAAACGTTTCCAAGAAGATCATCTACGACTTTTACGTGGCATTCGTTTTGTGGCGCAACTTGGCTTTAAAATGGAACCTAAAACACGAAAAGCATTGACTGTTTTGGCTTCCAAAATTCGTTTCGTAAGCGCCGAACGTGTTCGAGACGAACTAAACAAACTTCTTTTAGCTCCCGATGCCACAAAAGGTCTTCGGCTGTTAAGTCGTTGCGGTCTCATGCGATGGTTGCTGCCCGAAATCGAAGCGATGCATGGAGTTCCACAACCCCGAGCTTATCATCCTGAAGGAGATGTTTTTGTCCACACTCTGCGGGTGATCGATCAACTTGATCAACCGGATGTGCGGCTTGTATGGGCTGCGCTCCTGCATGATGTGGGAAAACCTCCAACTTTCGAAAAAAGTTGTGTTCGAGGGCGAATACGCATTCGTTTTCCGGAACATGCACGCGTGGGAGCGAAGATGGCAGGAAAAATTTTACGGCGGCTCCGGTTTTCAAATGCAGATCGAGAAATGATTGTGGAGATGGTTGCGAACCACATGACTTTTAAGGACGTAAAAGCCATGCGCCTTTCCACCCTCAAACGACTTCTCGCAAGATTTACTTTTAATGAGGAACTTGCTTTGCATCGGGCAGATTGCATGGCAAGCCATCGGAATCTGGGAAATATTCGATTTTTGAGAAGGCGCCTTAAAGAAATTTCTTTAGAAGAAATCAAACCTCCGAAACTTATTGGAGGCAAAGACTTGATTAAACTAGGATTAAAACCCGGACCATTATTCGGGCAAATTTTAAAAGCGATTGAAGAAGCTCAGTTGGAAGGACGGATTCATACCCACGAAGAAGCCATAGACTTTGTGAAAAAAAATATCTTGTAGAAAATTGTTTTTCAGAGAGGGCGTGAGACTTTGCCAACCGCAGTCTTGCACGAAGACTGGTGACCCCGATGTGAATTGAACACATATCGACGGTTTAGGAAACCGCTGCTCTATCCATTTGAGCTACGGGGTCGTAACACACGAACCATTCTAACCATGATTTTTGATTCGGTAAAGTAGAGAGAAGGGGTGAGGTTAAATCTTTGAATAAAGCTCGCGGTTTTTTGGAAAACATGTAAATTAAAAGTATGAATTATCACGACTATATCGTGCAAGATCCAAAAATTTGTAGCGGTGAACCTGTTATTAAAGGGACACGTGTTACTATTCGCACCATCCTGGCAAGTCTGGCGGATGGAGACACCGTCGAAGAAATCCTTCAAGATTTTCCCACGCTTAAAGATCAGGATGTTCGTGCTATTATTTGCTTTGCTGCAGCTTCTGCTGAAGAAGATCTTCCAATTCTTGGCATTCCGAGCCTGGCATGAAGCTTAAGCTTGATGAAAATTTACCTTCAGGTCTTGTAGCCATCCTGAATTCTCTTGGTCATCAAACCGATACAGTCCCGCAAGAAGGAATAGCATGTCGTGATGACCGCGTGGTTTGGAAGACTGCCCAAGAAGCAGGACGTTTTTTAATTACACAAGACTTTTAAAAGCAATCGAAAAACTAAAGTTAAAACTCGTGGATTCAGTTGGCTGAAAATTAAAAATCCTCTTTCTTAACTCACCCTCCAAGTAGACGAAAAAATGTCATTACAGGACGATAATTCCAACCTGAACTCACAATGGCATCAATAATCGGTCTGCGGAGTTCTTCCAAATT
>CAYVFJ010000235.1:0-2887 GCA_964450905.1 uncultured Verrucomicrobiota bacterium | reverse complement strand
GGGCGAGTGTGCTGATGAGCGCTCATCAGCACACTCGCCCAGTATTTGCCCCAGACGACTTCTCTCAAAGTGATGGGCGCAAGTCCAAGCAACCATAAACGGCGTCCTTCTAAACTGAATTGTGGAAATACAAACCGGGTAGTGAAAGTCGCCAAAATAAGGCTGAGCGACGTGAGATTTAAGAAGGCAACGATGCTCACCCAAAATCGTTCATCTAAGTGATAACGAAAATTACGAATATTCAAAAAGTAAGTTCCGAGCAATCCAAAAAAGATGGCAAATTGACTCCACTGGGCAGGGTCTCGCCAGAAAGTAATCCAATCTTTTAAAAGAATAAATCGCACAGGACGTTTTAACCATCTCATCCAGAAGGTTAGAATAAAACCTATCCAAAACGCAGGCCCCATGTAAGTCCGCAGAGTGTGAGTTCTTTCGTGTAAACGCCGGTCTTGAACGCATGAGGCATCTTCATAAAACAGAGATCCAGAATAACGCAAAACCAGCCATCCCAGAAACATGCTATAACTCAGAGTCAACATCCAAAAGAAAAACGATTTCATCCACAATTTCTCGCCCAATCCAATCACCGCGGATGCCAACCAATAGCTCGGAAGAAACGGAACGGTCGCTATTCTGGTATTCTGCAATAAAGCATTCATCAGAGGGACGATCTCCACCTCACGCAAAGAATGAATATCAATTTGTTTAAATTGGGTGTATCCACACACAAGTCCTATGCATCCCATCGTTAAGATGCTCCGTTTACCCCAGATTGTATGCCAAAGGCGCACCAAAAAAAGGATGCCTACAGTTCCAAGAAGATTGGCGAGCAAAGAAAATGGAAGATAGAGAATGATCACTCCCAATAAAAACCATGGCGCAAATTTTAGAGCCAAGCCGTATGCTAAAAGCAATGGACCAGAAAGAAAAAGAAATGCCCAAGAAGCTAAAAGCGCCGCTTCCATAAATTTCCAGCGAAATAATTGTCCATGAGAGAGAGGTAGAGTTTGGAGCCAAACAGTTTCCTGGTTACGAAAAAAAACTCCGTAACCTACAATTCCGGTACTTGTCATGAGCATGACAAAAATAAGCCCAAAAAGAAGATAAAGCATTCTGGAAATCAGCAGATCGCCTAAAGCCGGTATTTCATGCTGAACAAAATATATTCCACAATAAAATGCCCAAGTAAAAAAGAGCCAATATCCGACGATAAACACAATAATCACACCCAGCATCAACCGCGATTGTCGAAACATTTGAGAAAGTCGATGGATCGCCTGACGCTTCCATGTCTGAAGAAGAAGAGAGTAGGGAGAAAGGAAAGCTTCCTCATGACACGAAGCGGAGATTTCCTGAGTAAAAGTCTTTTTCATTCCTAATTCTTGAATTCCATTCTCTTTTCGGGTAGCTGTTTAGGTTCTTTACAAGTTCCAACCCCTAGCTCAATCATCACACCAACCCCCTTTATGACTACACTTCTATCCAAAAATGATCCATCAAAAATGGAAAAGATTGTTTCTCTCTGCAAAAGACGTGGTTTTATTTTTCAGTCGAGCGAAATTTATGGGGGACTGAATGGGGTATGGGATTATGGTCCGTTGGGCGTGGAATTAAAACGTAACATTAAGGATTTCTGGTGGCATTGGATTGTTCAACAACGAGAGGACGTGGTGGGAATGGATGGAGCTATTCTAATGAATCGCAATATCTGGAAGGCGAGCGGTCACGAGAACACTTTCTCAGATCCATTGGTTGATTGTAAAACTTGCAAACGCCGTTTTCGAGCGGATCAACTGGATTCATCTGAATGTGGGCAAAGGCCTTCCAAAACACCTGCCACTTGCGGGGGCGAATTAACTGAGCCCAGAGCTTTTAATCTCATGTTCAAAACGTATGTGGGACCCGTGGAAGATGATTCTTCCATGACTTATCTTCGTCCAGAGACGGCTCAGGCGATCTTTGTTCAATTTAAAAACATCCTTGAAGTATCCCGCAAGAAGTTACCGTTTGGGATCGCGCAAATTGGCAAAGCGTTTCGAAATGAAATTAACCCTCGGAACTTTACTTTTCGATCCCGCGAATTTGAACAGATGGAATTAGAATTTTTTGTCCATCCTAACAAAGGCTTTGAATGGTTAGAATATTGGAAGGAAGAACGATTGCGCTGGTATGAAGCCATTGGCATTCCTCGTTCAAAGATTCATGTTCTAAAAGTGCCTGATGAAGCCCGAGCTTTTTATTCAAAAGGCACCTATGACTTAGAATATGAATTTCCATTTGGAGTACAGGAACTAGAAGGGGTTGCTTATCGCACCGATTACGATCTGAAACAACATCAGGAACATAGTGGTAAATCACAAGAATATTTTGATGAAGAAACGAAAACAAAATTTATTCCTCATGTGGTGGAACCGAGCGCTGGAGTGGATCGGACGGTGTTAGCCGTTTTGTGCGAAGCTTTCGCAGAAGAAGAAGTAAAAGATGAAACTGGCAAATCGGAAATCCGAACGGTTCTGCATTTTCATCCAAGGGTGGCTCCTATTAAATGCGGGATTTTCCCCCTCCTCAAAAACAAACCAGAATTGGTAACTAAAGCTAAAGAAGTCCGTGATTTATTGCGTCCTCATATGGCTGTGTTTTATGATGATGCAGGCGCGATTGGAAGACGTTATCGAAGGCAAGATGAAGTCGGAACTCCTTTTGGAATTACGATTGATTTTGAAACCCTCGGAGAGAAGGGAGCCGATCTTAAAGACACAGTCACTCTGAGGGATCGTGACACAATGAAACAAGAACGCGTCAAAATTCTTGAATTGCCTGATCAACTTTTGTCCACGATTCGCTAATCCTCTTTTGATTTATGGAAGATAGGAATATTCAAATAAGA
>CAYVFJ010000234.1:0-5484 GCA_964450905.1 uncultured Verrucomicrobiota bacterium | reverse complement strand
TTGCTGTTCGACACGAACACCCATCTGTAACATTTGTTCGATGGCATCTCTCCACGGTTTGTGGCGTTCAATCATGTCTTTGCAAAAACGCAATAAGAATTTAATCCATAGAAAAGATTGATTCCGATACGTTGAAGTGCTAGTTCAAGAGTTCTTCGGCAAGATACAATCTTTTAAACTCAATAAGGAGGATTTTTATGTCACGCATTTATCAGGATATTACAGAAACGATTGGCAATACCCCGCTCGTTCGACTCAATCGGACGGCACAAAAACATGGAGCGCTTGCGGATATTCTTCTCAAGCTAGAATTTTTTAATCCATTGGCCAGCGTGAAAGATCGGATTGGACTTTCTATGATCGAAGATGCGCTCAAATCTGGAAAAATTAATAAAGATACCATCTTGATCGAGCCGACCAGCGGAAATACAGGTATCGGTCTGGCATTTGTGGCTGCCGCAAAAGGGTTGCAGTTAATTTTGACCATGCCAGAAACAATGTCCTTAGAGCGTCGTAAACTTTTGAAGATTCTTGGCGCGAAAATGGTTCTTACAGAGGGCGCTAAAGGAATGAAAGGCGCGATTGCTAAAGCTGAGGAAATTCATGCAAAGATTCCGAACAGCTTTATTCTCCAACAGTTTTCGAATCCATCTAATCCTGAGATCCATCGCAAAACAACCGCAGAAGAAATTTGGAATGATACGGATGGAAAGGTGGATATAATTGTGGCAGGGGTTGGAACTGGTGGAACGATCACGGGAGTAGCTGAAGTCATTAAACAACGAAAACCTTCCTTTAAGGCAATTGCGGTTGAACCCGCCTCTTCACCAGTTATTTCTGGGGGAAAACCTGGTCCACATAAACTTCAAGGAATTGGTGCCGGATTTATTCCAGATAATCTTAACATGAAAATGGTTGACGAAGTGATTCCGGTGAAGGAAGAAGATTCGGGTCCTGTAACTAAAGAAATCAATACTTTGGATGGAATCCCGGTGGGGGTTTCAAGTGGAGCGATTGCTTGGGCTGCGTTGCAAGTTGCAAAAAGACCAGAAAATAAAGGAAAAATGATTGTCGCTGTGATGCCCTCTTGTTGTGAGCGTTACCTCACTTCCTGGCTTTTTGCGGACGTCAATGTAGAGAGTGACCCTATTAACGGTCAAAACTTCGATTCACGTCCAAAGACGTAGAACGAGCTTTATATCTGTTTGTGTTTGTTGCAATTGGCAGCTTATGCCGATATACTAACGGTAGCAGGGGCGGTGTGAGGTGCTTGTAAGTGATTGGAGGGTGGAAACAGGTTTTTAGAGTAGAGTTTTATCAACTTTGATCATTTCCTTCCATGGCAACAAAATTAAACATGGGGATGAGGGCGGGAATGGGCTTGTCTCGCTGGTCGAAACTTTCCGCGATGACTCTTGTGGAAGTCATGGTCGCAACCCTTGTTGTGGGAATGACGATGGGAATGGTGATGACTGCGATGCTGAAAGGGCTTGAGATAGGTAAATGGCAGTCGGCTTATGAAACAGCATGCAGTTATGGTGAACAAGGATTGGAATATGCTCTTTTTGTTCCTTACACAGACTTTGCTTTATCTAATTACACAGCGCTTTCAGCAAATTGGGTGTCAAATGGTTTCCTTCAGACAGTGGCAACAGCGACCAATTACATTGCTACCACCAAAAATGGAAGTTCTTATACCCTGACAAATATCACTTATTTAGCAACCCAGGGTGCACTCCCTTTGGATGATTTGGGGAGTTACATTTTGCAGAGAGCAATCATCGTCACGGACCGATCAGCCCTTGAACCAAGCGCCACAAACCTGAATTACAAGCTGGTTACAGTGTCGAACACCTGGGTATTTCTTGGAAGAAATCAGCGTCCTATTGTTTATCAAATCATTCGAGATGCGCCATGAATACTGAATTAAAACCAAAAATCTTCAGAAAGAAGTCAGGAATGACTTTGTTGGAATTGATGTTTGCTTGTGGGACAGCTTCGATGGTGATGACAGCGATGATGTTGACTTATCTAGCCACGATCAAAATATCCTCCGCGGCAATGGCTCAGTTGGCTGTTCAATCCAAAGCGCGTAAAGGGCTTGATGAGATTCTTTATGATGTGCGACGAAGCGAGCGAGCGGCGATTTATACATCCTATCAGGGACAGACAACATTTGCTTCTGCCACCAACAGCGATGCCGGCGCTTATATGATCTTTCAGATATCTACCAATACTTTGAACGGCGCTCTGGATCAGCAATTCCATCACTACTATATCGGAAATCTTAAGTCACTAGGTGGTGGAGTTACGAATGGAACGCTTTTCTTTTTTAATTGCGCTGCGGAAACTAATCTTGCCACGAAAAGCACGGATAAAGAATTGATCCGTGGAGTGACTAATCCGGATCGCGTTTTCGATTGGATCAATGGCGTGGTGAATCTCAATATGCGCGTCGCGGATGAGAATGATGTGGACGGTAAACAAATTATTTATTTGCGTTCCGCAGTGGCTTTTCGAAATGGAGATTAAAATTTTGAATGCTTTCAAGAAAGGATTGTTTATGAAAACAAAAATAATCAATGGCAGTGCGTTGTTGGTGGTTCTTGGTTTTACGGCGGTGCTTTCGATCACGATCGGAAGTTTATTGAGCTGGTGCGGAACAGAATCCATCATGATTTCTCGTCGTTCCAGTCAAATTGACGCGCTCTACGGAGCAGAATCAGCGGTTCGACGTTCCATGGCTCAAGTTCGGCAACTTTATTTTTCGAATTTTTCGACGAACAGCTATTTGACAGGCAATTTGGCTGCTCCTACAGACACGCAAATTTCAGCTCTGACCAGCACGAGTGGTCCAACGACATTGAGTGTTCTTAGTAACAGCTATTCTTTTAGCAATGTGTCTGTGGCTTTCACCACGGGCACGTCTACGAATCGTTATGTGCAATATACGATTCCTTCGACCGACGAATCTTTAAGCGCTTACGCGGGTCTTACGTCACAAAGAGCTACGATTCAGGCCAGCGCTCAAGCTACCAGCCTTAATGTGCGTTATCCTGTGCCTGCAAAAATTTCACAAACTTTTAATATCGATTATATCCCCGTGTTTCAATACGCGGTTTTTTATAACATGGATATGGAAATCTTTAATGGACCGACGATGACAATCAATGGAAAAGTTCATGCCAACGGCACTCTCTATTACGCGCCCGCTGCCACCCTCACCATTAATGCTTCTCTCACAACTTCAACGGATGTTGAACGCGGAATTAAAGTATGGGACTCTGCTCTTCCAAAACCGTTGACCAGCGCGAGCGCGGCAACCCAAGCTTATTATAACAATAGTCAATCGCTCTACGAAGCAGATCCGGCAAACTGGGTTTCCCTGGATCCGACTGTGTCCGGTTATGGTGAGGCAAGTTTTAAAGTCAAAAATGCGACCAGCGGCGCTTTGGTAGATTTTAGAACTCAGACAACTCCAACCTATCAGTTTTATGATAGCGAATCCGCAGGTTGGGCGGGCGGTGCCCTCACCAAATGGGGTGGGGGGGTAAAAACAAAGGATCAAGGGATCAGTAATATTCCACCCCCTGTTCCTAGCGATGTTTTGGCTGCTGCCGCAGACCCGAGCAATCCCTATCATCTCATGGTCGAAAAACCTGTTTTGAATAGTAGTGGAGTTTCAACTGAAAGCACTACAACCCAATCAGCTAAGATGGCTTATAACGCAACTTTGTTGATTCAACGAACTGGA
This sequence comes from uncultured Verrucomicrobiota bacterium, assembly GCA_964450905.1. GTDB lineage: Bacteria > Verrucomicrobiota > Verrucomicrobiia > JABWAM01 > JABWAM01 > CAYVFJ01. The sequence goes on along the minus strand of CAYVFJ010000234.1, from coordinate 1,730 downwards.
ACAAATGTAGCCTTTCGTGTGAAGGATACGGTAGGCACGTGGCATCCTGTAACCAATCAACTTCGTGATAAATCGACGATTGTTCCCACAGCCACAGCCACTCTACGTGATCAACGTGAATACCTCCAAAATAGTTCAGTAAAAATGACGGTTACCGATTTAAATGTGGCCGCGTTATATGGAGATTCGAATGCGGACGGAGTGGTCGAGTCAAACAGAGGCGCCATGGGAAGTGATGGAACGTGGATGAACGCGAGCAACGTGGCCATCACTCAGGATGATTCAGGAACTGCATTTTCTCCTGTTGCATTTGATGGAACCGTTTATGTTTACGACGATAGTTATAGTTCCAGCTATAAATCCGGAATCCGAGTTAAAAATGGCTCCAAAATTTTTGATAAAGATTCTAATGCAAGCGCGAATAACGGCATCGCGATTATTTCAGAAAATCCTGTTTATGTTCAGGGAAACTTTAATTCGGATAACAACATCACAACAGGCCCTGAACTTACCGGTGCGAGTAAGGAAACGGTTGCTCCAGCCGTGATTGCAGCAGATATCTTTAGTATCTTGTCTAAAGGATGGGTAAGCACCGATGATAATCCCGGAGGAACGGCATCCGCGAGTAATTATTTTAATCGTCAACACGCGCAAAACACGGAAGTCAATGCAGCCATTCTTGCCGGAGTTAATCGGAGCGCGCAAAGTGTGGTGACCAGCAGTTTTGACGGAACGACCGGCGGCGTTAATAATTTTCCAAGATTTCTTGAAAATTGGGGGAGCACCACCTTGAAATATAGCGGTTCGATGGTTTCTTTGTGGTACGGATCTCAATCGGCAAGCGCTTACCGTGGGGCGGGAACATCGAACGGTGTTTTTAGCGCTCCCACTCGAAACTGGGCGTTTAACACAGATTTTTTGAATCCTAATAGCCTTCCGAGAAGCACTCCTATTATTCGAGTTTATACCACGGCAAATTGGAAAAATTTTTAAAAGTTTAACTCCATGAAAAATAAGAGTTATCAGTTGGAATTAAGTCTTTGCCTTCTTATATTCCAAAGCGCATGCCTCTACGGATCAGATGTTTATGCTGAGAAGATTCATAAGGAACCAGAAACACTCAATGAAGATCCCGAAGATTATCTTGAAATGATGATTGATAAAGAAATTTATCGTTGCGGTTCAATTGGCGATTGGATTTTAGAGACGAATATTTACGGATTGGATGTCGTGATGATCCCCAAAGGACAAAATCAAGGATATGTTGGGTTCCGTCTGGAATCATGTTTGGATCCCTTTGGAAAACCATATCTAGGATTTACACAGCAACTTTTTGAAGCGCAACTGAAGCGATTGAAGGTGGAAGATCCAAAAGATGAAAGAAAACTTCCTGTGCTTGATGGATCTTCAACCACCGTGGAATTTGAGCTGCTACGGATCGAAGAGGTGCATATATGGAAATGTCGTTATCTTTTAAAACTTGTTGGAGATCAACTTTGGACCTTTGTCTGTGAATCATCTCCACAGCTCTATTCAGAAGCGATAGAAAAATTCGGGGTTCTCTCTGGCACGCTTTCACACATTCCTTCCAATCATAAAAGTGAAACATCCTTCAACCCCTGATCCTAAAAACACGCAGCCACAAATTAATGTTGAACTAGATCGGTGTATTTAGGTAGGTGTGTGAGATGAAACGAATCGTTGTTTTGGATTTTGGAAGTCAGTATACC
>CAYVFJ010000233.1:0-9292 GCA_964450905.1 uncultured Verrucomicrobiota bacterium | reverse complement strand
CGCTTGTGGTGGACTCACGAAGTTGGTCGTTATCATAATCATAACGTCCTAACCAACCTAAAGATAGCCAGCGCACAGGTTTGGCCGAAAATTCAGCGAAAAGATCTGAAAGCGTTTTCTCGCCTGCAACCTTGTCCACGCGAACATCTTGATAAAGAAAAAGCTCCGCTAAATCCCACGAAGCGCCGTCTCTTTTTGTTTGAAGTCGTTGACGAAAACCTGGGCGAAAAACATTGCGTCGATCGATAGAGTCGATTCCGGTGTACTGAGGGAAATCAATTGGAACGAGATACTTGTTCACTCCAAAACTGGATCGTTCTTCATCAAACCCAAATAAATCGTTGGGCCGATGGTTAGGGGTCGTTACAAAACTATAATTGACGTTAGGTTCTACGACATGTCGTAAGCCATCGATTTCCCATTTTTTGTCGCTCACGCCTTTCCATGTCCTGGCAGCCTTAAAACCAGCTTCAAAACCGGTATTCAAAACTCCACGGATCACAGCAGGACGACTTGAACTGGTGCGAGTGCGATCATAAAAAGTGGCACGCGCTCCCACCCGCGGAGTTAAATTCAACCAGCCAAGATATTGTTTGGGATAAAGAATCTGATGAAAGGTGTCCAAACGTGTTGCATGATAATCGTTGGATCCTCGGCTGATATTGGAAAATTCCTTGGAAAGATAAGCCGCCGAGTTTTCGCCTTCATAAAAGAAAGGTCCGCCAAAAATGGTTTGTCGTTTTAAATCATACCGCAGTTCTGGGAGTCGTTCCGTGGTCGTATAAAAATCATTGAACCGAGGTCGTCCCATCATGCTTAAAGTCGCGTTAGGCGACCATTTGGTAACTTCCAGAAAATTGTCGGGCTGCGGATCATGTTGAAATTCTTTTTCAAAGAAGTCTTCCAAGAAATTTGGGTCACTGAGTTTGTTCATCTTCAGTTTACTATAAATCTCTTCATTTAAATCTGCTCTTTGAGAGACTCTGATCTGATAACGTTCAGGCGGGATTTTTTGACTCAGAACTCCTGTGCTTGTCACGACTTCTTGAGATCCGCTTTGTCGTGACTTTTTATCGTCTGCGTAATAGGTCTTCATCTTTCCGGACACGCGCGGTTGCAGTTCGCCTTCTCTGGCAGGATGATCATCATTACCAGTTTGATATTTCAGATCAAGACCTCCGGCAAACTCGTTGCGTTCGCGATAGTCGAAACGATAGGTTGCAAGCACATTTTCTGAAAGGCGTGTGGTATACGAATTTAAAATAAAAAAACCCCATTTTCCTTTCGATCCCACCTGGATTTGGGTGCCCGAACTCCAACCGGGCGATTTGCTATCATCGAGGGCATAGACGAAATACGGAAAATAAAAAACAGGAACCGATCCTAGATAAAGAACCATATGTTCGAACACCATCCGGCTTTTTGGATAAACGGAAATAGATTTGGCTTTAAGCCGATAACCTGGTTGATCATAATCGCTGGTGGTAAAATAAGAATCTTTTAAAATATATTTATTTTGATCCGTGCTTTCCATGGATTGACTTTCAAAATAAAGGCCGTTCTCCAATTCCGCGCGAGAAGCGCCTGTCTTCATGGCGCCTGTCTCAAAATTATAATCGAGCGCGTCGGCTTTCCATTCCTTATAACCTTTTCGCAGTCTGACACCGCCTTCTGCATGAGCTTGCTTAGATTCCATGTTCACCTCTGCTTGATCAGCAAGGAGTATCACTTGATCGTAACTGACGACGACATGACCGCTGAGCACGGTATTTCCGGTCTTCTTTTCCGTATTCATGTTGTCTGCGCTGATTCGAACGGGTTTTCCGTGTGATTTCTGGGGCGCTCCCTCTTCATTCTCCGGCTGACTCATGGGTTCCGCGATTGGTTCCGGAGTGGATTCCGTGGCAACTGGAAGATCGGTTTGCGCCACACCCGATAAGGCGCTGACATGGAGCAATCCAAGATAGCTTATCAAACAAATTCCAACTTTAAAAAAATACAGTCCTTTTGACGGATGCATACTTGGTCAGGTTAACAAAGATTAAACAGGCCTGCCAAGGATAATTCATCGGTTCATTCAGATTTAACAAGCTTTTCCTTCTGTTCATTCAGAGGAAAAATCCTTATAAAGTGGGTGGATGAAGATTCTTGGAGTGAACGCTTTTCATGGTGACGCGGCTGCCGCGCTTGTCATCGATGGACAATTGGTTGCGGCGGCGGCTGAAGAACGATTTAACCGTCAAAAACATTCTGCGGGATTTCCGAAATTGGCCATTGAATATTGTCTCAAGGAAGCCGGGATTCGGCTGCAGAATTTGGATCATATTGGTATTTCACGTAAACCATGGGCCCATTTGCATCGAAAAATATGGCATGGATTGCAACGTTGCTTTTCTCCAAACACTTGGCGTGCCGCAGCAAGCGCCGCTTCGGTCGGTCAGGCGCGATCCAAATTTTCAACTCAATGGAAAGAGGGCATCGCCTCTCATACGCAGTTCCATCATCTAGAGCATCATCTCACCCACGCGGCTAGCGCTTTTTTTGTTTCTGAATTCGAGCGTGCTGCCATTTTGACATTGGACGGTTTTGGCGATTTTTCGAGTGGATTGCTGGGCATAGGCGAAGATCGTCACATGAAGATTTTACGACGGATTCATTTTCCTCATTCGCCCGGGATTTATTATACCGCCCTGACTCAATATCTTGGATTTCCACATTACGGTGATGAAGGGAAAGTGATGGCCCTGGCATCGTTTGGAGTTCCCCAATATTTAGATCAGATGGAAGAACTGCTTCAATTTGATACCGATCATTTAATCCAATTGGGGTTAGACTATTTTACGCATCAAACGGAGGGAGTGGCGATGACATGGAACGAGGGGTCACCCGTTCTTGGAAAGCTTTACAGCGAAAAGATGCTGCGTTTGTTGGGGCCAGCCCGCCAAAAAGGTGAGCCTTTGAATGAACACTTCTATGGAGTTGCTGCTTCCATGCAAATGCATCTTGAGAAAGTTCTGATTCAGTTGGCAAATCATCTAGCTGATATCACTGGAGAAAATCGTCTTTGTCTAGCTGGGGGTGTGGCGTTGAATAGTGTGGTGAACGGACGGATTCGTTTGGAAACTCCATTCAAGAAGCTCTTTATTCAACCTGCCGCGGGCGATGACGGCACGGCGATTGGCTGCGCTTTTTACATTCAACATCAGATTTTGAATCAACCGCGTTCTTTTGTGATGAACCATGCCTATTGGGGACCTTCTTTTTCGAATCAAGAAATGGAAAGTGCCATCCAAAAAGCGGGGTTGATCAGTCAACGACATGAAGATCCGGAACAAAAAGCTGCGGAAGCGATTGCTCAAGGGAAAGTGGTTGGTTGGTTTCAGGAGAGAATGGAATTTGGCCCACGGGCTTTGGGCAATCGAAGCATCCTCGCAGATCCTCATCGCGCGAATATGAAACAGATTTTGAATGAACGCGTGAAACATCGAGAAGATTTTCGTCCTTTTGCTCCCTCTTTGCTGGAAGAAGATACGGCTCAATATTTCGATCAAGATGATCCTTCGCCTTTCATGCTGCTTGTTTACAAGGCGCATCCTGCAAAAATTCAACATATTTTGGGTGCTCTTCACATTGATTTTACTGGACGCCTTCAGACAGTCAACGTTGGTCAGAATGGACGGTACTATCGTCTTCTCAAAAAATTAAAGGAGTTAACGGGGGATGGAATTGTGATCAACACCTCGTTCAACGACAGTGAACCCATCGTCTGCACACCTGAAGAGGCGATTCATTGTTTTCTTCATACGAAGATGGATGTCTTATTTCTTGGAAACAATGAAGTGCAAAGATCCACCTTTTGACGTCTATTTTTTAAACGACAACTAAAAGATGATCGCGTAGAAATTCTGGAGCAAAATCTGCTCCATTATCCCAAACTAAAGTTTCTAGATCTGGATCGACTCGAAAAGACTTAAACTTCTTGATATCTTTTAGAGGTTCAAACATTTCTCCATACAGTTCATCTTTCAAGTCCACCACGCCTTCCGATCCATCATTGAACTGCAAATGAATAAGATAAAACTCTTTATATTTCGCTTTTGTGATGTGTAAGATCATTTCTACTCCAATGGTTCTATATAATGAAGAGGTTTTCTTTCTCTTGCCAAATTCCAGTCTTGAGTTAATTCATCCACATGAAGTTGTCGCCACTCCTCTACTAGAGATAAAACCCTTCTTGAAAGGGATCCTTTGATGATTTCTCCTGTTCTTATATCAATCACAGCTTCCTCACCGCCATATTTAGCGTGAAAATGGGGCGGGGTATGATCATTCCAGTAAAAAGCAATAACAATTCCAAAGAACTTACTAACGATCGGCATATTAATAATTAATTGACACGTTGCGTTGTGCCAAGATGAACCTAGTTGTTTTCCAATCCGAAAACAAATCAAAAAATCTATAATCACAAAAGGCGGTTGGATTTTGGCTAATCGCCGATTTCCAAAGGAAGCGCCTCCATGAGGTTTTATCAGGAAAGCAGATTGAAGGAAATCTTGCAGCCGCTCCTTTAGCAGCTCCGGATTTGCTCTAGATCAGTCTTGCTTTGTCGAAAATAAAGTTCTAATCCTTCCCGTCATCAGGCATCATCTTACCGCGAGTGCGGAGTGAGACAACGCGCATGTTCTTTATTTTCATTCTGAATAGGAAATTGCACTTTGGAAATATGTTTTGATGATCGAGAAACAGGACAGAAAGTGTGTGTTTTGTTTTTTTGGAAGGTTAAGAAGGATCATGGAGAATCCATTATATGAAAGAGTATCTTGATAATATTTTAAGTTTGGCGGTCAATATGGGCGCTTCGGATATTCATTTGAAACCCAATAAGGCGCCGATTCTGCGTGTTTCAGCGCAGCTTGTCACAGTAGACGCAGACGCTCCCACAGACACGGATATGGTGACCATTTCCCGGTTGATTGTGCCGGAGTTTTTAAAAGAAAAGTTTAGAACGGATCGAGAGGTGGATTTTTCTTATTTTTCTCCTGGGATCGGCCGTTTCAGAACCAATATTTACACGCAAAGAGGTCAAATTAATTTGGCCATGCGCTATGTGAAAGGTAAGGTCCCAGATTTTAACAGTTTAAATCTTCCTGAAGTTCTCAAAAAAGTTTCCATGAGTGAGCGTGGAATCGTTTTTGTGGCCGGAGCAACTGGAAGCGGAAAGTCGACCACCTTGGCTTGTATGATCGAATATGTGAATGCCCATGATCGATGTCACATCATCACCATGGAAGATCCCATCGAATTTGTCTTTGAAGATAAACAATCTGTGATCAACCAACGTGAAGTGGGGTTGGACACGCTCTCTTTTAAACTGGCCCTTAAAAATGTGCTTCGACAAGATCCGGATATTATCATGATTGGTGAGATGCGTGATGCCGAAAGTTTTTCAGCAGCTCTTACAGCGGCTGAGACGGGGCATCTTGTGATGACCACCGTCCATTCCAACGATGCTTCTCAAACGATTAACCGTGTTCTTGATTTTTTTCCCGCTGAAGAAAGACCTCAAATTCTGAGCGCTTTATCCAACTGTTTGCGTGCCGTGATTTGTCAGCGAATGATCCCTGGAAAAGAGGGAGGGGCAGTGCCAGCGGTCGAGATTCTCATCAATTCTCCTGTAGTCGCCCGACTCTTGAGAGAAACCAAATTAGAAAAGTTGCATGCCGCCATTGAATCGGGTGGAGATGATGGAATGCAATCGTTCAATCAATCGATCTTTAAACATATCAAGAACGGCCTTGTCACGGAGGAAGATGGAGTTGCCAAATCTTCTAATCCAGATCAGCTTCGCATGAATCTTAAGGGCATTTTCCTTGATGAATCTCGCCGAATTATTGGATAAAAGAACTCACTGATTTGGCAATGAGAAATTAAAAATTAGAAATTGAGGATGAGCAAATTTCTTTTTCAAGACAGGGTGATATCGGCGTCTTGGTTGCTATTGGCGATCGCATCTTCGATTCAAATATTTGCAATCAGCGGAATCTTTTGGTCGCGAAATTATTTTGGCTCCAGTTTTGATCCAAAAATTTTTTCGGAATTCGCGGAGAAACAATCGGACGAATCCGTTTCTCGTGTTTTTGGGCTTGAAGAAGCGAAAACCGCGCGGATGACCACGTCCACACCTCTTTCGGAAGAGACCTTGCAAGTGATGAAAAAGGCGGATCAGGAACGGCAAGTTGAGCAGGTCCGTCAAAGTGAGGCGGAACTGGTGAAAACAGAATCTGAAAAAACCGCGGACGAGATTGTGTCGCAAGCTGAAATTTTGTGGAAGAACGGTTCGACGGGGCCTGCCATCGAACAACTACAAATGGCTTTGAAACTTGCTCCGGACTATCTGCCGGTCAATCTAAAATTGGCTGCCTTATACGAAGAACATCATGATTTTACAAAAGCCCGATTTCAATGGGAAAAGGCCGCAGGAATGGCATCGCCACAAAGTTCTGATATGCGGGAAATTCAACAGAATCTGGATCGGCTCAACGAACTCTACACGGAAACTAAGCGTTTTCAAGAAACGATGCGGACGCCCGCCTTACGGCTTGAAATGCCAACTTTAAAATCAGGGATGGAAGAAATGCGAAAGGTTTCTATTTTTGAGGTCACTCGAAAGGATCTCTCTTTGGAGGGAATGTATGATTTGCGTTTTGATCTGCACGTTCATCTTACGGCGCGTCCTTCCGATCCTTCGATGGATATTCGTCAGACAAAAGTTGAAGCGATTTTCTACGATCAATCTCTGACTGCGGAGGGAACCTTGATTCCCATCAAGATTTTGACCATTCCTTTATATCCTAAACAATCTTGGATGACTCACAAAGAGCAAACGGTATCCTTGAACTATTCTATTCCCCGTGGATATTTTCATCGACGCATCCAAGATTTTGGAAGTTCCTATGCTTTCTGTGGATTTGTGATCAGAGCTTACTATCAGGAAAAAATCCAGGATACCTATTCATCGCCTCCTGATATTCTTGAAAAATATGCCCGCGCGGGGGTAAACTATGACGGCGGTAAATTATGAAAGTAATGCCCGACGAACCTCATCAAGAATTGAAAGATAGCAGTCTTCTCGCGAATTTTAAACTCGTGGATGTCGTTCAAATTTGTTGTATCAGCCAAAAAACGGGTCGCCTGACCATCAAAGGTCAGCAACAAGAAGGTTATATCTTCATTAAATCTGGAGTCGTTGTTCACGCAACAAGCCATGGACTTGAGGGTGATGAAGCCATCTATGAAATGTTAAAATGGGATCAGGCACAGTCTGCTTTTGAGGAAGGATTTTCAAATTCTAGAGTCAGCATCGATTTGGGGTGGGAACACCTTTTGATGGAAGGCATACGACGTAAAGACGAGGCAATCCCTGAAAATAACGAGAACGATCTTTTTCAACCAGAACAGCTTATTGGAAAAATCGTGGGGCCGTTTCATATCATAAGTATGATCGCATCGGATTTTTGGGGAGGATTGTATGAAGCGGTTCAAACGAGCGTGGACCGTCCTGTTGCTTTAAAAGTTTTGAATCCAAATTTCTATAAGGATCAGGAGCAGGTTCAGCAATTTGTTGCTTTTGCCGCGGCAATGGCGCGGGTTCAAAATCCTTATATCACCATTGTTTATGAGGCGGGACGAGGGGATGGCTATATTTTTTATGCGCGCGAACATATTGTGGAATCTGATTTCAAAGAATTTTTAAAACAGGGTAAGTCTCTTTCTGAAGATAAAGCCTTGCGCCTGGTGATTCATATTGGAGAGGCCCTTCGTTATGAAAAGAAACATTCCATCCTTCATACCCCTCTTATTCCTGAACAAATTCTGGTGCCGGAAACAGGTATCCCAAAACTACTGAACAATGTGACGATGGAAGGAAGTGAAATCAGTCCTGGGATGTTGGATGAAATCCATCGTTTGAGCACGATCATTAAACATGGACTCAAAGAGATGAAAGGTGTTTCATCGGAGTTGATGATTCTCCTGGATCGGATGGAAGCAGCAGGTCGTGGAGGATACGATGATTGGGATATTATTTTGCGTGAAGCACATCAATTGGATTTGACTCAGCGATCCATGCTTGCGATCCGTCCTGTTTCCTCAAAACTGACGGTTCTTCCTCGACCTTCCGTTCAAAGAAAAAGCTGGATGAAATGGGTGTTTCTAACGTTGGGCATCTTGTTTCTACTCGGCGTTCTTTTCTGGTTTCTTTTTTCACGTTCTAAAGTGAATGGTCCAGTCCAAAATTTGAATGTCATGATAAAAATCCCTGCGGGGCCGTTTATCTATCAAGCCGATGAAAAGTTTTCCTTGCCCACTTTCTATATGGACTCACACGAAGTGACCATCGGTCAATATCGAAAATTTCTTGCGGCATGGATTCAAAACAAAAAAGGGATCGTCGAACATTCCGAACAACCGCCGGGCAAAGATCATACCCCAGATAAATGGGATCTTATTTTGGAAGCAGTGACAGAAAAAAAGGATTTTAATGGAACTCGTCTTGATGAGAGCGCCCCCATCTTTAACGTGGATTTTTTTGATGCCTGGGCTTATGCCCAATGGGCGGATAAACGTTTACCCACGGAAGAAGAATGGGAAAAAGCGGCTCGCGGCACGGAGGGAAATATCTATCCGTGGGGGAACGTCTTGATTCCAAAAAACGTGAATAGTGGCGCGGATTTGACAGATCCCTCTAACCCCAACTTTGGTCGATGGGATGGGTTTGGCCTTTGGGCTCCCGTAGGCACCGTTCAAGGAGATCGAAGTCCTTACGGAGTGATGGATATGGCAGGGAATGTAAGTGAATGGACGAGTAGCCAAATCATTCTTCCTGAATCTCGATTAGGAAAAGTGGCTGTGATCAGGGGCGGATCTTTCGCCTCATTGGATGTCAAACTTACTCTGAGAGATGTCCGTCAGTCCAAACGTAAACGAGCTCAACAGATTGGTTTTCGATGTGCGGCCGATCAACCTAAATAAAGTATTTAGAATTCAGGAGCCAGAATAAGAACTCCGAAAGTGGCATACGACCACTTGCCGCTTTCGCGAGTAAATAAGAAAATGAGGAAGAAACAAAAAAGAAATTTTTATACACTCTGTGTCTTTTCTTCTGGATTCTGACTCCTGACTCCTGGATACCTGGGTAGTTACGTTTGTTTTGCAAATGAACAATCCTTCGATTACATTGGCGGAGAACCATTGAAATTTTTATATGGCAAAAAAAATGTCTGCTGCGGATATT
>CAYVFJ010000232.1:0-5831 GCA_964450905.1 uncultured Verrucomicrobiota bacterium | reverse complement strand
TGGTCGCCATGGCAAGTCCCGCGCCGTTGACCATGCAAGCGATATTTCCATCTAATTTAATGTAATTCAGTTCATATTTGGAAGCTTCCACTTCCAAAGGCGCTTCTTCCGCAAGATCACGCATGGCACGAATTTCGGGATGCCGAAAAAGAGCGTTATCATCAAAATTGATTTTGCCGTCTAAAGCAATTAAATGAACTTTTCCATCGGTGCCGTTCGCAAGAACCATGGGATTGATTTCCACCATAGAAGCATCGCATTCCCAGAAGATTTTGTAGACGCCGAGCATCAGTTTAACCGCCTGCGAGATTAAATCGCCTTTTAATCCTAAATGACAGGCCAAGTTACGTGCTTGATAGGGCATCATCCCGACTGCTGGATCAATGATTTCTCTGATTATTTTTTCTGGTGTTTTGGAAGCGACTTCTTCGATTTCCATTCCGCCTTCCGTGGAAGCGATCATGACTGGGCATGATAGACTTCGGTCTAATAAGATTGCCAAATAATATTCTTTTTTAATGTTTGATCCATGTTCCACAAGAAGATGACGAACAATCCGTCCGTCTGGACCTGTTTGTTTTGTGATCAATTTGCAATTCAACATTTGGGAGACGTTGTTTCGCACATCGTCCAACGATTTACAGAGTTGAACGCCTCCTTTAAAACCGTTTTCAAAAACACCCTTTCCTCGTCCGCCGGCATGGATTTGTGATTTAACAACCACCAATGGAGCGCCTTCTAAGAACATCTGTTTTGCAACGTCCAAAGCTTCATCCATACTGGCGCAAGGAACGCCGGTAGGAACCGACACACCGTATTGACGAAATAATTCTTTAGCTTGATATTCGTGAATATTCATCCTTACAACAATTAAAAGTTAAAAGGTAAAAATTAAAAATGAGCTACAAATCATGGATACAGGAATGATCATGGTCGTTGATGGATGGGAATAAATTTTAGGGCAGGAGGTCCGATATATTTGCTTTGAGGACGAATCAATCGATTGTCCGCAAGTTGTTCGAGAACATGCGCTGTCCAGCCCGCGGTGCGGCCAATGGCAAAAATCGGTGTAAAAAGGTCGGTGGAAATGTTCATCGAATAGTAGACGGTGGCTGAATAAAAATCGACATTTGCATTAAGACACTTTTCTTTTTTCATGATTTCCGCGATGCGCTCACTCATTTGAATCCATTTGGGTTCACCAATTTTCGCGCTTAATTTTTGAGCCATCGCCTTAAGATGCGGAGCTCGTGGGTCGAGAGTTTTGTAAATTCGATGACCAATCCCCATAATTTTTTCTTTCTGACGTAAGCAACTGTAAATATAGTCATCAACTCGTTCGGGTGTTCCGATTTCTTGGAGCATTTTGATCACCCCTTCATTGGCGCCTCCATGAAGAGGTCCCTTCAAAGTGCCAATGGCTGAGGTGATCGCGGAATACATATCCGAAAGAGTGGCGATAGTGACGCGCGCAGAAAAGGTGGAAGCGTTCATTCCATGATCTGCGTGAAGGACATAGCACATGTCCATGGTATGAACCATTTCATGACTGGGTTCTGTTCCGTTCAGCATATAAAGAAAGTTGGCAGCTTCCCCAAGAGTTTTTGAAGGCGAGACTAGAGGAAGCCCTTTTCGAGCTCGATGAAAATAGGCTGTCACGACGGGGATTTGAGCAATCAAACGAATCGCCTTACGACGGTTGCTATCCATCGATCCATCGTCCGCGTCTGGATCGTAACAACCCAAAGCGGAAATAGCGGTGCGAATGGCATGCATGGGGAGAGCGGTTTTTGGAAAACTCTGGATCAGATCAACAACACCTTGAGGCAAAGATCGTTCTTCAATCAATTTAACCTTTATTTCTTCAAGTTCCTTGAGATTTGGCAAGTGTCCGTGGTGAAGCAAATGAACCACTTCTTCGTAAGTCGCGTTTCCGGCTAATTCATCGATATTATAACCGTAATAGATCAGCACACCCACATCTCCTTGGACATCACTCAAACGAGTTGAAGCAATCACAATTCCGTCTAGACCTTTACTTACCGCGGTACTACTGTCTGGATTCACAATAAAATATAAAATGAAGGGTTAAGGGTGTTCTGGCGAAGGCGAATGAACTGAATTGTAGATAGGATTTTCTAAAAAGGAGGTCAATCCATAAACAGCTTTCCATGCAAAAATCTTGGATTGGATGGACTTTTGATGGTATGTCATCTTTTGCCACTCAATCATCATGATGAGAAAGATCTATCTTTTTACATGCTTTTTTTGCATGAACTTCACGACCCCGTGGTTGTTGATGGTCACAGCCGATGACGCAACTATTTTTAATACTGTCCGTGTCAAAGGCCAGAATTACGTCAATATGGCTGATTTTGTTCTTTATCATGGGTTTAACAAAAATTGGGTAAGAAAAGACCAGCAGATTACCCTTCAAGCTTCTACTTGGAAAAAAGTGCGATTTAAAGTCAATAGTCGAGAATGTTTGGTGAATGGAACATTAGTATGGCTCAACGATTCGCCCATTGAATATCGCAATAGCATTTTGATATCTGAAGTAGATGCCCACAAAACTTTAAATCCACTTTTACGTTCCTGGGCTGTTCAGCAACGAAAAGTGAAAACCGTGATGATCGATCCTGGACATGGGGGTGAGGACCCAGGAACTGAAGGCTATCGGGACAGTCGTGAAAAGCAACTGACTTTAGATTTAGCCAAGCGAATAGAAAAGCTTCTTCGCAAAGCTAATTTTCGAACTTTAATGACCCGTCGACAAGATGCCTATATTTCCTTGGAAGACCGTTCAGAACTTGCCAACGCAAGTGAGGTGGATATTTTTGTGAGCATTCATTTTAATTCAGCCAAACCCGATACTCGGCCCAAAGGAATTGAGACTTATTGTCTGACGCCCGTGGGATTAAGTCCCACCGGATCCATTCGAAAACGGCTTGGGCTTGGTCGTTTTAATGAAGAACCCGCGAATCAATTTGATTCGCAAAACATTCTCCTGGCTTATTTTGTTCAACAAAAACTTCTTCAAACCATTCCGGACGCCGAGGATCGCGGCGTTAAAAGAGAGCGTTTTTTTGTCATTCGAGAAACAGAAAGACCATCGATTCTCGTGGAAAGCGGGTTTCTCTCGAATCCTGGCGAGGAAAAACTCATTCTAAGCGCTGTCTATCGTGATTCATTAGCCACGGGCATTGTTGAGGGAATCAAAAGTTACGCAAACTTGATGAATGCCGTGCCGAAAAAAAAGTAATCTTTTTTTGAGAGCAATGATTGACAACTCCTCTTTCCGTATCTACACAGTTTGAGGGAATTATTTTTTGAAAATGAAACTAGATTTGATCGGCGCGCACATGTCCATGGCGGGCGGCTATTTAAAAGCTTGGGACCGAGCGAATCTCGTGGGTTGTCAGGCCATGCAGATTTTTACAAAAAACAATATGCAATGGGAAGGAACCGTGATCCCGGAACATGTGGCCAAAGCTTTTCGACAAAAAACCGCATCCCAAAAATTTCCTGTTTGTGGTCATGTCGGTTATCTCATCAATTTAGGCGCGAAAAACAACCTCACTGCACGACGATCCCTCGTTTCACTCGCGGACGAACTTTTACGAGCGGAAACTTTAGGATTACCCTTCATCGTTCTTCATCCAGGAAATCATATGGGTGCTGGCGAAAAAGAAGGGATTAAAACCATTGCCAAAAATCTTGCGGCGGTTCTTAAAAAAACGCCTGTTAAAAAAGTGCGCATCGCTTTGGAAACCACGGCAGGACAAGGCACCTGCATTGGATATCGCTTTGAACATCTCGCTGAGATTTATGAAAAAGTAGGAATGCCATCGCGCATTGGCTTTTGTTTCGATACTTGCCATGTCTTTGCTGCAGGTTATGATATTTCTCATGCGCGAGGGCTGGCCACTGCTTTCAAAGAATTTGATCAACTTTTGGGGTTAGATAAAATTTTGGCCTTTCATTTTAATGATTCCAAAACAGGTTTAGGCAGCCGGGTTGATCGTCATGAACACATTGGAAAGGGACACATTGGAATGGAACCGTTCAAGGAAATTTTGAACACACGCGCCTTCGCAAAAATGCCGAAGATTCTGGAAACTCCGAAGGGAATCGATGGACGAGAAGATATCAATAATCTTAAAGTTTTACGCGCTTTAATACGAAAAGGGTGATCAAATCCCGATATCAATGAAAAACATTGTTTATTTTGATTTAGAAACCCAAAAAAGTTTTAATGACGTCGGCGGACATTCTCCCCACCATTTTCGTCAACTTAAAATGTCGGTAGGCGTCACTTATTCCACTCGAGAACAGCAGTATCGCATCTTTCATGAAGGCACTGTCCACGATTTAATCAATCAACTCATGCGCGCGGACCTCGTCGTAGGACACAACCTTCTTCACTTTGATTATCATGTGCTTACCCCTTATACCGCGCTGGATCTTAGTCAAATCCAAACCTTAGATACTCTTGCGGAAATCGAAAAAATTCTTAAACATCGATTAAGTCTGGATGCCATTGCCAAAGCCACCTTGGGAAACACAAAAACTGCGGACGGCATGGACGCTCTTCGCTGGTGGCGAGAAGGCAACCCAGAAAGCATTCTCAAAATCGCTGAGTATTGTTGTTATGACGTCAAAATCACCCGTCTTGTCCACGAGTTCGGCCGGGATCGAGGAGAACTTTATTATCATGACCGATTTGGACAGAAACGGACGGTTCAAGTAACGTGGTAGGGAAATGGTCCATCATCGATCCACCAATCAGATCGTTCGTGACAACGAGATTCTTATCGATTAAAAAATCCAATTTAGACAGTTCACGTGAACCGCGAAAATAAGCGATCCAAACGGAGCTATCGACTAGAACGCTCATTTTCGATCACGTAGGGTCGACAGATTAATATCTAGGTTTTATATTGCTTGAGCATTTCTAGTTTGTTTTTACGGATCAAATTTTTAAGGGCAGTAATGATGAGAGCCGTTTTAGTTCTCTGATGACACACCTTGAATGCTTCGTCCAATAACAGGCTTGGTAGATCGAGCGTTGTTCGCATGTTTTAATCCTTATGCATAATATTCAGACAGACATCTGATGGAGTTCGGCAAGCATTTTCTTGATTTTTTCTAAAGGAAAGCAATCGTGCGTTTTCCTTAACTTAACGCCATTCTTGCCTGACACCTTTTTCTGGGAGATCATTTACAACGCATCTCGATGATCTTTAACTAAGGCATCTGTCAGAGGAAAATAACCATCTTTTTCCACAATCCTTTGGCCATCTTTAGAAAGAACAAATAGATAGAATTCTTTTGTCAAAGGAGATAGCCCACCGCTTTTAGGTCGATTTGTATAAATATACAGATATCTCGAGATGGGATATTTAAAGCCGGCTGCATTTTTATAGTTCGCCTCAATCGCTTCGCCTTTATCCGCAATCGACAGAGATTTCACGCCGGGCGTTCGATAGCCAATGCCGCTATATCCAATCCCTCCGAGATCTTTTTCAACCCCTTGCACCACCGACGCTGAACCAGGTTGCTCCTTCACATCACCCGCATAATCACCATTTTTTAAGACATGCTCCTTAAAAAAGCCGTATGTTCCTGAGGCAGAATTACGGCCATATTTAGAAATAGGCTTATTTGCCCAGTCACCTGTAAGCCCGAGGTCACCCCAAGTTGCCACTGGTTTTCCTCCTAACTTGCGTGTCGAAGAAAAAATCGCATCAATTTGTTGAAAGCTGAGTGACTTGATCGGGTTATCTTTACTCACAAAAACAGCCAAGGCATCAATGGCTACAGGGACTTCC
>CAYVFJ010000231.1:0-7308 GCA_964450905.1 uncultured Verrucomicrobiota bacterium | reverse complement strand
TCTTTTGCTGAATCAGTTTAGATTTTAAATCTAGCATGTGTTTAAGAATTTGTTCAGATGCTTTTTCTCGATCTTTATCTTCTAATCTAAATACAGGACCCATGACAATCTCTAATAAACAACGGCGAAATAAAAACCAGTTTTTCCAATCATAAAGCGCCACCGTTCCATTGATAAGAACCGGTAAAATCGGACAATCCGCAAGGATCGCCATACTCGCCGCGCCTTCTTTGAGTTGAGGTGACTGACCCAAAAGCGACGTCTCATCCGCGCGAATACCGCCCTCAGCAAAAACGGCCACAGGACGATTTGCTTTCAAAAGACGGACCACCTTTTTGATTGCTGTGAAATCTGTTTTCTCCCTATCCACAGGAATACAGTGTAACATTCGAAAGAAGGCTGCCATTTTACCTCCTAATAATTCAAATAATTCAACCTTCGTTAACCAATAAACTTGCCACGGCAAAAAACATCCAAAAAAAGGTGGATCCCATTCACTCAAATGATTGCTGACAACAAGTAAAGGCCCTCCCTCTTTCGGACAATGATGTTTTCCAACCACACGCACTTTATAAAACAGACGAAAAAGAATCATCAGACACGTCGAGAAAAACTCGTAGACAATATCTGAGGTATATCGGTAGATCACAGAACGAAAAGCTGGCATCAGTGACTATCTATAAGCAGAATCTCTACAGCTTCAAGCCTTGTAGTTAAAATTCTATAATTCTACTATTGCCGTTCCCAAGAAGTATGCTATTTGTATCTCTCTCGATTACCCGATGGTGTAACGGTAGCACAGAGCCCTTTGGAGGCTCTAGTCATGGTTCGAATCCATGTCGGGTAGCCAACTCTGCAGACAGATATCACGCAGAGGCGCAGAGACCGAGGAGGTCTTTTTCTCTGGGAGCTCTGTGCGAAATAATCTGAGAGATTTTCTCTTAGACTTCGTAAACTAAAAATTAAAAACTCTATAAAGTTGTGCCTGTTATTGAAACATCCGATTTAACAAAAACTTTCCGAGTCTACAAAAAAAAGGAAGGCTTATGGGGTGGCGTCCAGGGATTGTTTCATCGTGAATTCGAAATCATCCAAGCCGCATCGTCCATTAACTTTTCCTTAAGAGAAGGTGAACTTGTCGGATTTCTAGGGCCAAATGGAGCCGGAAAAACAACGGTTCTAAAAATGTTGTCCGGTCTGCTCTACCCCACCTCAGGCTCGGCCCACGTTCTTGGTTTTGTCCCATGGGAACGTAAAAATGAATATCGCCGTCAATTCTCACTCGTCATGGGACAAAAAAATCAGCTTTGGTGGGATCTTCCCGCCCGCGAATCTTTTGAGTTAAATCGTGAAATCTACAGCATCGATCGTTCTATCTATCGACAAAAATTAGATGAATTAACAACCCTTCTGGATGTCAAAGACAAACTCAACGTGATGGTGCGAGAATTATCCTTAGGCGAACGAATGAAAATGGAGTTGATTGCTGCGCTTCTTCATTCCCCAAAGATTTTGCTCCTCGATGAACCCACCATCGGATTAGATGTCATTAGCCAAAAAAAAGTTCGCGAGTTTATTCGTGACTACAATCAAAAACATCAAGTAACCATTCTTTTAACCAGTCATTACATGACAGATATCGAAGCGCTTTGCGAGCGAGTGATCATCATCGATCACGGTAAAATCTTCTTTGATGGCAAGCTCTCAGCGATTGTCCATCGATTTGCAACTCATAAAATTCTTCATCTCGTTTGCAATGAATTCCGGAACATCCGTGACCTTGAATCCATCGGCGAAATTTTAGAAAAACAAGATCATGAAGTAAAAATCAAAGTCCCTCGAGATCAAGTGGCTCGCGCATGTCGCGATCTTTTCGCTAAATATCCCATCGAAGATATCAATATTCAAGAAGTCCCTATCGAAGATATTCTCCGAGAACTTTTTGCCGAGAAAAGATAGTTATTTATTTACTTTCATCCAAACTTTTTTGATACACCTGACGCGCCTCGTCATAAGCCTGTTTGGCATCTTCTATTTCTTCAGCTCGAATAAATTTTTGTTTTTGCGACCAACATTGATCGACCCCTTTTAAACACCATTCCGCGCTTTTCTTCGAAACACGAATCGGTTGGTCGTCTACAAGAATAAAAATAGGATTCGTATGAGACGACGGCAAAATGCGTAAGACCAACCAACTGCTCTGTTTGATTGGAATATCAAAATGGACATCTCTGATTTTCCCGTCAGCAATCATCTTTTGTGTGGCAACTGGCACGCCATTCATCACTACCTCAACAGACACTTCTCGCGTCTCATTGATTCGAGCACGTTCAATATGCCAAAAAGGTCTTTGTGTATAGGGTTTATTCTTAATCTCCAAATCCGGTTCTTCATTGAGTAAAGCCGCTACCCTGGCATCGATTGAAATGATTTCCGGACTTTTCAGTTTTAATTCACTTCCTTTTTCGCCCACGACAATTCTCTTCTTCTCGTCCGATAGGGAGTTTACTTTAAATTCCATGATATGACTCTTCCCATCGCTGACATAAGAACGTCCTTGCCGAATTCCTTCACACCATTGATCAAAATCCAATTTTCCATCCAGTTTTACGTAAGAACGTCCAACTCCCACACGTTCTCCATAAAAACATGGAAAATCTGTTTCTCCGCTGATTCGAGTGCGGAAACCACAATTTAAAGTATGATACCAAATGTTAAGTTCCCATACATAAGGCGTATTGACCGTTGCGATGAAATCGACTGCAGGAACTTTCTTGCCATCGATCCCCTCAACTTCGTGAGCAACATCCACAATATATTCATTCGCTCCGATGCTATCAAAAGGAGGGATGATTTCATTAGGCAATTCTGTGGTGGCCACGCCTAATCCCATTCCTGAATGAGCAAATCCCACCACAGCATTTTGTTTTTTAGCCCACTTTAAGGTATTCAGACATAAAGTAGGCCAGTGGCTTTTAGAATTGCCTCCCGGATAAATTTGATCTTTCAAACGTAACAAACATAAATGACCAGATGAAGACGAACCAAACCCAGATACTTCAATATCATAACGAAGCAAATAAGGATAACGCGAGTTTTCATCAATGGCTCCCGTAAAGAATTTTTTTTGATAATCAAACCCGGGGGCCCATGTGAGATTACATCCCACCTTTAGATCTTCACCTAAACAATGTCGGATCATATCTGATGGAAGCACTCCTTCAGTAGGACTGGCATAATGAGAACAGCCGGCTGCATGAATGTGATGATCTCCAGACCACCAACCAAATATCGATGGATCAATCCATCGCTCAACTTGATAGCTCACTGTTTTAGCTTCGTCTCCCACCAAAAGGGTTTCTATTTTGGTAAGGGATTCCGGACCACGCGAGAATTCAACCGTATAAACTCCTGGAGGCAGCTTTTCATTTTCTCCGTCTGAACGGTAAACTTGCGGATGAAACGCAAAATCCGGAGCAAGCCGTTTGATTTGAGAAGGATAAACCCTTCCCTGTTTATCACGAATAACAATGGCTGCTGTGGTCGGCGCGCCTTTTTCATCCAAAATACGAAAAGTGACCTCTTTAGATGGTAAACATACAAATGAAACATTTAATTCATTTTCAGGAACGGATTTCTGTGGTTCATATCCCACATTAAAAATAAATTTTGCCTCATGATTACCCGGTTCTAAACTGTAAAGCTGAATGATCCGATATTCCAAATGAAGACCGCTTAAGCCAGGCAACTGAGTCTGATGATCATACATTCTTAAGTCTAACCAACGATGGACAACATCCTCTGAAGGCGAATTGGGCAAGGGACGCGCGTGAGGACTCGTCACACGGAGTACTTTTGAAAGTTCAGTTTCATTATGTATTTTTATTAAAAAAGATCTCCAACCGTGTTCCATCAACTCAGCCTTTGCATGTCCACGCGTTACCTTCACTTGTGATTCAGGAGCGAGATGTAAACCAATTAAACAATATTGATCCAAAATCTTTTGAATCGCTGGGCTCACATTTTCTATCTTGTTTTCTGCCATGGCTAATTCTAAAGACTCCCGATCCTTTGAATCAAAAGGCGATCCCATGGAATCCATCGACTCGATCAGCCGTTTTACTTGGGCTACCAATGGCTGGACTTCAACCTTGTCTATAAAAGGCAAATCCGCTTGCCCTATATTTGGCGCCAAAACAAACAAACCCAATTTCAACCACAAAACCCTACGGCCTATTTGAAAACAGCCATTCACTCTCTAGCGCCTGCTTTTCTGAGCGTCTCTACCATTTCTTTGTTATTATTTTTTTCAGCCCAAATGAAAGCCATTTCGCCCAGTTTATTTTTTATATTCACATCCGCTCCATTTTCTAAAAGAATTTTTACAATGTTTCCATGCCCAGCTTTAGCTGCCTGAATTAAAACCGTGTTTTCGTATGATTCCAATCTATTTGACCCATTCAAAGTGGGACCCTTTGCGTTGCTATCTGGTTGATAGCGCAAGATGATCTTGATCATATCGATTCGAGTTCTTGCCACAGCAATAGATAAAGCGGTTTCGCCAGCTTTACTTTTTGCATTCGGATTAGCTCCATTATCTAATAAAGCTTTTACGATATCAGGTTGTTCGGAATTAATAGCCACGATCAAAGCCCGATCTAGCTCTACCCACACATTTTGCCCCTCCTTCTCAATCGCAGAAAGATGTCCTACAAAAAGGTTCAAACAACCATAGAATGACATCCACAGAACAGCAGCTTTCATATTTACTTCACCACAGGCACCTCTAAAAAACTCGGATGTTGTTCGTCATGATAAAGGGTTATATGAGCCGTACGCGCGTCTTTACCCGATTCTTCAGCTACATTGCCTCCGCTATTATAATTTTTCTCAAAGAAAATGGAATTAGGCGACCGGAATAAAAGACGCAAGCGGCTGCCTTTAGAAATTCGACGCGCAAAAAAATTAAATTGATCAAATTCATAACGAATAATCTCGCCTGGTTGAACCAATTTTTCCTGCTTCATGGATTCTCGAAAACGGGCTCGGATTTTATCTTCCGTGAGAAGGATACTCGAACCTTCCTTTGTAATTTCATAAATAGAAACCTGAAAATCTGTGTCAGGCACATCCATGGCAATGGAAACCACAAATTTCAATTTCCCTCCAATGAACGTCTCTTCTTGAAAAGCGTCGCTATGATAAATCAACCCGCTTCCAAAAAGATGATACGCATCCGACTGTTCAGTTAAAAAGTTTTTCTCCTCTTCTCGTTCAAGATCTGCGGGCCGCACATCTAGTGGATCATAAATATAATGATCCGGTTTGGATTTTCCTATTTTTTGCTCCGTTAACATCCCTGAATGAAATACATCGTTGGCAATCCCATCGGACGAGTTTAGATAAAACGTTCGCTTTCCGGAAACGATCTCTTCCAATCGGTCTGCGTACCTCCATTCCTCTGTTCCCTCAGTATAATAAGCCACACGCTTTTTTAAAAACTCAGGTTTCTTTCCTGCCTTGAGCGTCCAATCGTACCAATCTTGATGCAACTTATTTAAATCAAGCAAACTTGCTTCTCCAAATTTAAGACCACTAAACTCCTTGGCCGGTGTGCGAGTTCCAGGATGATCCCATGGTCCAATGATAAGATAATGCTGATCTCGCGCTTTTTTAGAGGCGTACTGCAAATGTTCAGAGTAATACCGCAAAGCCCCCCCTTGATCAAAATCATAATGTCCCGTGATCGTTAAAATAGGAACGTTCATCTTTCGATATTGTTCCGGACTAGGACTGATCGCTTCCCAATAGGCATCCATGGTGGGGTGTTCGAGTAAAGGACGCAGTTGCTCCGAAAAATCGCCTGCGAGAGTCATCAACTCTTTGAACGGCAAATGTTTCAAATAAAGTTCACGATATTGCTCGATCCAAAAAGACGATTCTTTCGATATATTTTCGCTCTTTACAATAATCATTCCCGCGGCCCCTCGAATCATTTGTGCGCTCATGATATTCCGGTAAGCGATGCTCATGATAAATCCGGGATAAGGAGAACCAGCCGGAACAATGGTCGCCAAGTGTGGAGGAAATTCCTTAAGTGTAGACCATTGGTTAAACCCTCCGTAAGAACCTCCCCACATGGCAACTTTACCGTTCGACCATGATTGACGAGCTAACCATTCAACCACATCATATCCATCGCGTCCTTCGTTGATAAAAGCCTGATGTTTTCCTTCCGAACCACCGCGCCCACGACTATCCACGAGAACAAAGATATATCCATTCTGTGAAAAATAATAAGCCCGATCATGGTAACTATCCGCAAGATAAGGAGTTAAAGTAAAAATCACTGGAAGCGGTTTTTTCATCTCCTTAGGCTTATAAACCGTCCCATTCAGTTTAATTCCATCGCGCATCGGAATTTTGATATTCCACAAAATCTGAACGCTTTCTTTTGGCTCAGAAATTTTCGGTGATGTCTCAGCAAAAAGAGTAACGGACAAAAACAAAAAGCATAAAAACCAAGCAGATTGAAACAAAGGCCAGTGAGTTTTGAATTCCGAATTTTTCATTTAAATCATCTCCACACAAACGGCGGTTGCTTCACCTCCACCAATACATATCCCCGCGACACCCCGCTTTAAACCACGATCTTTTAATGCTGAAATCAAAGCAATCAGAATGCGCGCTCCACTTGCCCCAATCGGATGTCCTAATGCAATCGCCCCACCCCAGACATTGAAACGATCGTCTGGAATTTTTAATTCACGTTGCGTTGCCAAAGCAACTACCGCAAAAGCCTCATTCACTTCAAATAAATCTATATCAGACATTTGCCAATTTGCTTTTTTCATGGCTTTACGGATGGCATCTACTGGCGCCGTCGTAAACCATTTTGGATCTTGCGCATGATGCGCGTAAGCGACCAATCTTGCGAGCGGTTTAATTCCCCATTCTTGAGCCTTCTCCATCGAAGTTAAAACCAAAGCGGCAGCTCCATCGCTGATGGTCGAAGCATTAGCTGCTGTGATTGTCCCTTGTTTATCAAAGACAGGTTTTAACGTGGATATTTTATCGAACTTAACTTTGGAAGGGCATTCATCCGAATCTATTTTTACAGTCTCACTGACTTCTACAGGTTCAATTTCCAGTTTAAACTTACCAGCTTTTTGAGATTCTTGTGCTCTTTGAAAGCTGTGGATAGCGTATTCATCCTGATCTTGACGCGAAATTTTTTTTTCGCGTGCGCAGAGTTCCGCGCAACTTCCCATGTGCTGATGATTGTAAGGATCCCATAATCCATCGTGA
>CAYVFJ010000230.1:0-2799 GCA_964450905.1 uncultured Verrucomicrobiota bacterium | reverse complement strand
AATCAAAACAATGAATAACGCGATCCCACCAATCCCTACGAGATCTTCTCCTGTAAGAAGATACTTATCTTTTCCACGATTATCTTTTCCTATTTTGATAAAGCCATCAATAAAAAGATCCGCGTGAAACTTCGCAAGTTTTTGAACCAAAGCGGATCCTTGAATTCTGTCACCCAATATTTTTCCTGTCCCAGCATCAATAAACACCTCCAAACGAGGCTTATCTTTTCCTGCTAAAACAGCCGAGTACACCTCTTTCCCAAAAAGATTATTTGGAAAAATGAGAGTGGAAATTCTTCGATCCGGATACTCTGTTTTAAGAGATTGCCATACCACATCGAGATCTGCATTTTTTCCGGGGGTTCCACGATAGAGTTGAGGATTAAGAATAGAATCAATTTCTGTGCGAAAAACAACCAGACTGCCTGTCACACATGTCACCGTAAATAAAATTCCAAGCGACAAGCTTAACCAAAGATGAATTTTTAAAATGATTTTACGAAAGTTCATTTTTTAAAAGATGATGGATGAAGGCAACATCATCAGGCGGAGAATATGACCTTATTTTCTTTGGATCACAATCATATTTTGACTAATCTCTTTTGAATGTGTTACAAACAGATTCATGTCTGAATCATTGAATCAATTCTATATTTTTGCCGAAGACCATCAGGCTTATGGTCCGGCACACGCGGAATTGTTGCAGCAATGGGCGAAAGAAGGGCTGATTTCATCGGAAAGTTGGGTTTATGATGGATCGTCGGATAGTTGGCACAGAGCAAAACAGGCGAGTGTTTTAAAAGGCTTTCTAGTTTCACAAACGCGGTTGTCCAAGACCCCAAATTTAAATCATCCATCAGGATTACGTGGCAGCCAGTTACGGCGCATTCGTCTTTTTGCTGATATGACGGATGAGCAGGCGGAAAAGTTTGTGGGGTTAGTGGAGAAGGTGCAAGTAAGAGCTTTTTCTCCCATTGTGAAACAGGGTGAACATGGTGATTCGATGTTTTTAATTTTAGAAGGTGAGGCGCGAGTTTCAGTAAGACATCAAGAGAAAGAAGATACGATTGCCATGTTAGGGGTAGGCGACTTTTTTGGTGAAATCTCTTTGTTGGATGAAGCCCCTCGTTCTGCGGACGTGATTGCCAACAAAGATTGTGTGCTTCTGCGTTTATCCAAAAAGAATTTAGATGATATGATTTCTAAAAACCCTGAACTGTCGTCAAGATTTTTGATTGCCATGAACCGTTTTTTAGGAGGACGTATTCGCGCGACTAACGAACGATTTGCCAAGGCTCAGTCTTTTGCGCGAGGCACGGCAGGTCAAATCACGGCTCCCAGTTCTATGAAATGGAATAAAGGATTTTGAAATAATCATTTTATGATGACGATCAATGCTTTGCAGACAGTGGCGATAGGTTTAGGGATCCTTGGATTTGGAACCGGCGTGTGGGCCTTGTTTTGCAAGGAAAAGGCTCAACATTTCTCTAGAAATTTTCCAAGGAACGATCAGATCGGACGTGTCTTGATGTTGATCGATGTGGTGTGGTCGTTATATCTTTTTCAAAAAATGAAGTTAGGAGATTGGGATTCAATCAAACCTGTGATTCCGATCTGTGGATACCATTTTCCTTTGGTTTATCTCTATGGCGTTTTCATCTATCTGTTCATCATACGATACGTCAATCATTACCTCGGAGCTCGGAGTTTAGCTTTATTCCTGATTCTTGCCGCAAAACCGATTGTCAACATCTGTTTTCTAAGAGATGAACCGTTGCGTTTAATCATCACCTCTTTAGCTTATTTTTGGGTGGTGATTGGAATTTGTTTTGCCGTGGCGCCTCATTGGATGCGAAACATGATTGAATTTTGGCAGGCAAGCCCTTCACGGTGGGCATGGGGCTGCCGCATGAAAATTATCTTTGGTCTTTTTCTGATTGGACTTGGATGGTTCGTCTATTGAACATCCCTCCGAACCTGTTCAGATGTGTTTCGAGTCGTGGTCATCTTTCTTTTGATAGCCCTTATCTTGGCGTTCATGATTCACCGCGTTCTTTTTAATGTACGCCTGAAAAACATCGTCCGCGCTCATGCCTAATACTTGCGCCATAGAAATCAGAAAATGAAACAGATCAATCACCTCAACCCGCGCATTTTGTTCATCAAATTTTTGATATTTAGCCCACCATTTCCATGGAACAGAATCGATCAGTTCAGCAATTTCTTGAGTCATCGCGCGCGAATAATTTAGAATCCATTGGACCTTTTCTTTTTCCGAGAGCGAAGCGGTGCAAACACCGATCCGTTGGTTCAGCTCTTCCTGCATGCGAAAGATTTCATCAAGTTGATTTTTAGAACTCATATATAAGAAAATTCTTCTTGATCCTGTGCATATTTCTTCCATTCTGCAATCGTTTTTTTCCTTTCTTCGACTATCAGACAATCGTAAGAATCAACCTCCATTCTGAACGGTTATAATATTTTGATCTTTATTTTTCTCTAGTTGAAAGATAAGTTCGGGATGAAACCTTATTCTATGAGCAACCCTGTTCCTAATCCTGAAGAACTCCAGAAAAAATTGGCGGAGTTTATGAAGCAGAACTATGGGGATCAGGTTGTTTTAACAAGTTTAATGCCTCAAACAGAGACTGGTTCTACCAATGATCCAGGAGATGCGAGAGAGCCCGATCCTTCACTTAAATTTGAATTTCATTTTAAGCCGCGCGCA
Source organism: uncultured Verrucomicrobiota bacterium (assembly GCA_964450905.1). Classification (GTDB taxonomy): domain Bacteria; phylum Verrucomicrobiota; class Verrucomicrobiia; order JABWAM01; family JABWAM01; genus CAYVFJ01. The sequence continues at coordinate 71 of CAYVFJ010000230.1, read as the reverse complement.
CTCAAAGAATATCTTGACCGGTTGGTCATTCGTCCGGAAGAAGCTAAACAAGTTTTGGCAACCGCTGTGTG
>CAYVFJ010000229.1:0-4570 GCA_964450905.1 uncultured Verrucomicrobiota bacterium | reverse complement strand
TATAAGATTCGTATTCTAATTTTAGATAATTCGTAAAACGATGAATGAAACGAAATTAGCCATTGAACAGATCCGTCAACGTTTTGATGCGGATGTTGAACGTTTTTCGAATTTGGAAATGGGTCCATTAGCAACCAATACCAGACGCTTGATTTTAGAATGACGATTAAATTGCGGCTCTTCAGAAACTAGAACTTTTCTGAAAGATCAACCCAAATTCTAACATCAATGGCTCAACTATTTTAAAAGATTGCGTTTCTTTCTTGAACGAGCATGAAGCCCAGCTAAGCAAAGCTTTCTTTGCGATAATGGCAGAAAGTTGATTCGCGCCATTTCTTCACCAAATGCACGACGATGAAAATAAACTTCAATTTCACGGATTTTCTTACGTAAACTCGCTTTCATATTGTTGCTTATTTCCTATAAAATTTACTGAGACTCACTCTAGCATCAGGAAGTAACTCCATCAAGTGCGGATCGATTCCAAGAGAAATGATCCTTTTTGCTTCGGCAACGAGCCTGTCAATCCCATAATCACCAATAGGATTGGTCGATAATAAATGTTCTGCGTGTTCCAATCGTATGAGATGTTGTTGGATGAAAGAAGAATGTTTCAAGGACTTATTTTTGTATAAACTAGAACTATATTTTCGGAGGCTATTTTCATAAATTTTAAGACGCAGTCGATCAAGATGCGTCCAGAATTCAATCTCTGTTTGGACAGCTCTCTCTAACAAAGGATTTTTTTCAAGAACGAGTTTTAAAACAGGACGTTGAGATATTTCATTTTTGCCGCAAGGGAAAATCTCTATCAGTGATAAAAGTGTTTCTGTATCAAAGAGATGCAGCCATCCTCGAGAATCGCCCCTTTCGATCATTTGCAAGCCTATCGCAGTAGCTTGATCCCAATCTTTTCGACGATTCGTCCGTTTCATTTCCGCTACCGTTTGTCGTCCTGCAATGAATCCTTTTTTTTCCTGTTGCCAAGGAGTGGTGATGTGGGGTGGCACTCCAAAAACATCCAGATAAGCATTTTCTGTTGTTTTTGTTTTCCACTGGAAATGACAAGTATAACCACCAGTCAACCAGCGCCGATCAAGTGGAGGAGAAAATAGACTGCGATAATGACAAGTTTCTCCATGGAAGGAGGTATGCTTCAGAGTACCCAAAAATTTCGATGTATGTTCCGGGGAAAAAATAACATCACAATCGGCTGTATGTTCCGCAATTCCAAATTCTACACAAGCCAATCCCCCCGTGATAACACATGGCACACCTTTAATTTTTAAACTTTTTAAAAAACCGGAATAAAACTCGTCAAGCGACATATTTTTTATGGTTTTAATATCTTCATTTCTGCGGCAACTATAATGCCATTTGCACTCATAACATATAAGAATTTATAAGGTCAATGAGGCAAAGTTTTGTGTCATCATCTCCACATTCGTTAAAACTGTACTGATCATAAAATTTGATTTCTGTGTCTGTTCTTAAATTGATTTTTGTAGAAAATAAGAATAAAAATACAGAAGCTCAGAGCCTATGGATGAAATATTAAAATTAGCTGCACAACGCGCGATTGATTATTTAAAAGGGTTAGAGAACCGGCGGGTTTCACCTACTCCTGAAGCAATCCATCGGTTAAAAGAATTAGGATGCATTCTTCCAGAATATTCTTCTGATCCAAAAAGTGTACTCGATCTTTTGGATCAAATAGGCTCACCGGCAACGGTTGCTAGTGCGGGCGGCCGTTATTTTGGCTTTGTTGTAGGAGGTTCTTTGCCAGCAGCGCTTGCTGCAAATTGGATTGCTGGAGCTTGGGACCAAGTGGCTAGCTTGTACGCCACATCGCCCGTGGCAGCAACCCTTGAAGAAATTACTGCGAAATGGATTTTAGAGTTATTATGTTTGGCGATGAAAAAGTAACGCAGAAGATCATCGCTCATATTCAATCGGATGGAACATGTTGGTGTGGAAAAACGCTTTGGCAAAATCAAGTTGCAATGCGCATCAGTGTTTCCTCATGGGCAACGACAGAAGATGATGTAGAACGAAGTTTATCCGCAATGATTCGTATTGCCAAAAGCTCAGCTTTAGAGAAATAATTTTGGACAATGAATGAAATAAAATTAACCATTGAACAGATCCGTCAACGTTTTGATGCGGATGTTGAACGTTTTTCGAACTTAGAAACGGGTCAATCAGCAACTATGGATGCGCCGTTGTCATTGGAACTGATCACACAAGCTGCAGCAGCTTTTAATCCCCAAGCAAAACAAGCTTTGGATATCGGTTGTGGAGCGGGAAATTATACACTCAAGTTATTGCAACGTCTCCCTCACTTAGAAGTTACACTGATCGATCTAAGCAAACCGATGCTGGAACGTGCCCATCAACGCATTCGCGCAATCACTTCCTCAAAAATCACGATGCTGCAAGGTGACATTCGGGATTTAGATTTGGGCAAGACACGGTTTGATATTATCATGGCGGCTGCTGTTCTCCATCATTTACGTGAGGATACTGAATGGAAAACAGTCTTTACCAAACTTTATTTTGCTCTTAAGCCGGGCGGTTCTTTATGGATTTCGGATTTGATATGTCATTCGACAGCGCAAGTTCAAACCATGATGTGGAAACGCTACGGAGAATACCTCACAAAATTCAAAGATAAAAACTATCGTGATCACGTTTTTTCTTATATTGAAAAAGAAGACACTCCGCGGTCACTTCTTTTTCAAATCGATTTACTACGGGAAGTCGGCTTTAAACAAGTAGAACTTCTGCATAAAAACAACTGTTTCGCCGCCTTCGGCGCTATCAAGTCATAAAAAAACGGTCTTCGTAGAAGACATAACCAACCAAATGAAAGTCACACTAAAAGTTATCAATCAATTCGTTGAAAGTGGGATCCTTGATCCCGACAAACTCAATTCGATCCTTAAACGCCATGAATTACTTGCAAAGTGGGGGCAATTTGGGAATAAACTTCTTAAGGATAACAAATGAGTACCTGGATGCGCAAAAATTTGGAAAGCAAACGTAAGATGCGCCAGCATCTCAAGGAGCTTCCATTTGTTGAAAAGCTCAAACTTCTAGAGAAACTTCGCGATCGTAGTTTAGCAATTTCAACAAACCCGTTGAGACGTATTTCTCATCGTTGAAGTCCGTCATTGATCCATCCATTCGGCGGGCGTTAAAGCTGTTACAACAGAAGAAGCGCGTTGTTTCATCTCTTTATCGAGGGTTACAAGCTGAACAGATTCATGCATAGCAAGAGCAACGTAAATGGAGTCAGCGCCCTTCAAAAAACAGCTTTGAGCAACTCGTATTGCCTTTTCAGCTAGCTCACTCGAAATTGCTATAGAACGTAAATGAGGAAGAGCTTTTACCTTGAGAATGGCTTGCTGACTCTTTGCTTCGTTCTGTGTGACACGAGCTATTGCAGCAGCAATTTCTATTAACATCAAACAGGGACACACCAACTTCACAGAAAGTTTCTCAGCCATTTTAAGAAATTGCAGCGAGTTTTCATGTTCCATTTCATTTGGAATAAGGGCTGCAAGAATCACGCTGGCATCAACCACACATTTCATCGACGCATTTCTTGTAAAATTTTGATTGCGCTTTTATTTGATTTCCAAGCACGCCCCATGTGTTGAGCTAATTGATTCCATTCATCCCAGAACTGTTTCGAGGGTGAGCTACTTTCGGATGGTTCCTGATCCAGTTCACGTTCCATGGCATCTGTAACAAGCTGTTTCAAAGTAACCCCTTGTAAAGCCGCCTTTGCTTTTGCCTTACGAAATAAAGTCTCCGGCATTTCAATCGTTGTTTTCATTACTTTCAATATTCCCATATTTATGGAAAATTGTCAAATGCTTCACGGATAGAACGAGACAGACGGTCATAAGTTATTTTTTGAAGTAAGAGAAATCTATTGGAAAGACGTCCATTCTTTTCTCAAAAAACATTTGAACTAATGGGCAAAACTGTATTGGTTTAAAATAGGAAAATTTGTGGGAGATCCTTTTGCTCCTGTGATTGATGAATCTGAAATAGAGGCTTTAAAGTAATGTCTCCGCTTAACCAAAGCCATTCTACCAAAGCTGCGATAGGAGTTGCCAAACAGTGGACAAGCATCATGGATAAACGAGAACCCAATTTAGGTAATGCTTTTAAAAAAGCCACGTCGCCTAAACCAAATCCAATCAAACCGCTTAAAAGAAAAACAGGAAGAGCTTTTCCAGATAATCCATGTCCATAAGAATGCGCCCAAATGGCTAAAAAGAAAGTGGCTATGAGTGTCCGTCCGAAATTGGCCTGAATACTTCCTATCCGTTTAACGGCTCGGTTCGCGCTAATCGCGGATAACGAGAAAAGAATCGTTGTTAAAAAGGCTGCAAACATCATGTTTCTATAAAATAGCTCGAGAATTTTAGCCGCCCATTAATACGAATGGATATCAATCATACAAAAACAAACTTCAGAGCATGGTTTTTATAAGCTGTCCGATTCGAACCAGCGCTTTTTCAATGGAAGAAGACCATGGATAACCACAACTGATCCG
>CAYVFJ010000228.1:0-3743 GCA_964450905.1 uncultured Verrucomicrobiota bacterium | reverse complement strand
TGACCTATAAAGATATCATTACAGACTAATCTGGTGCGAAGGGAAATGACCCTATTTGGATTGTCAGAATCTTTTTGATAGCACGAGATTCACTTGTTCTTTAATTTTTCCAACTTGGGACGAATGACATACTGACAATAGGGAGCTGCAGGATTTCTACGAAAATAATCCTGATGATCCTCTTCCGCTTTATAGAATTGAGTGAACGGCTTGATTTCGGTGACAATGGGACTGTCAAAATGCCCTGAGGCATTCGCTGAAGCTTTGGATTTTTCAGCGATTTTTCGTTGAGTTTCGTCATGATAAAAAATCACGGACCGATACTGAGTTCCCATATCTGCTCCTTGACGATTGAGAGTGGTGGGATCATGAGCATCCCAAAAAATTTCCAAAAGCTTATCATAAGAGATCGTCTTCGGATCAAATTCAATTTGAATCACTTCGGCATGTCCCGTTTCACCAGTGCAAACTTCTGGATAAGTCGGAGTTCCTTGATGTCCACCCGCATATCCGCTTGTGACAGATTTGACACCCGCCCATGTCTTAAAGATGGCTTCGACACACCAAAAACAACCGCCTCCTAAAGTGGCAAGTTCCGTCATTTGAATTTTTTTCTCTTCTGCTGATTTTTTTAAATCTTCGGCAAACCCATCGGTCGTTTGTAAAATAAACAGATACAAAAAAAACGAAAGCCATTTCTGTTTCATCACCATCCCTTTTAGAGATTGATAAAACTAGTTGTCAAGGATCTCCCGGATTTTTTTGGATAGATCCATGGATTCGTATGGTTTTGCAATAAAGTTTTTTTGATGAATCCGATTCGTTTTTTCAAGCATGACACGCTTAGATTCATATCCTGACGTAAAAAGAATTTTAATCCTCGGCTGAAGCTTTCTCAGATGTTTTTTGAGCTCTAACCCATTCATCTTTGGCATCACCACATCTGTAAAAATTAAATCAATTTTAGCCGATCGATCTCCACAAATCCGTAAAGCCTCTTTCCCATCGCTCGCCTCGATCACAGTGTACCCTAAATCTGTCAAAATCTCTTTTGCGATGTTCCGAAGTGGATCTTCATCCTCGACAACAAGAATTGTCTCCTTCCCACAGAAAACTTTTTCTTCATCCCTATTCTCCTTCTTTATTTTTATCTTTTGATCGGTGTGAGGAAAGTATAGTTTGAAAGTAGTTCCTTTGCCAATCTCGCTAGAAACTGCGATGTGCCCTTTACTCTGATGAACAATGCCAAAAACTGTGGAAAGCCCTAATCCAGTCCCTTTTCCTTCTTCTTTTGTGGTAAAAAAAGGATCGAAAATACGGTCCAAAACTTCCTTCGACATTCCGCAGCCGGTATCTTTCACTGATAAAGTTACATAAAAACCAGGAACAATCCCTTCATGTTCGGAAACATATTTCGAGTCTAATTCTTCTGTGTCCGTTTCTAAGACTAATTTTCCTCCACTCGGCATGGCATCACGCGCGTTGATCACTAAATTCATCATCACTTGTTCCAAACAGTTTGGGTCGATAAGCATCGAAGTGTTGCTTTCGGTAAAAATAGTAATGATTTCAATATTCTCCGCCATCATCCGTTGAATCATCTGGGTAAGTTCTCGTAGATGAACATTCAAATCAATCGCCTGCGGCTGAAATAATCGATGACGACTGTAGGCAAGCAACTGAGTGGTTAATTGAGCGGCCTTTTTTGCAACACTACGAATGGCTTTCACACGTCTTCCAAGCGCTCCTTCTTTGGGAAGTTTTTGGAGCAATAAGTTGCTGTAACCTAAAACCACACCAATGACATTATTAAAATCATGAATAATTCCGGTGGCAAACTGTCCCATCGCTTCCATTTTTTGCGCCTGACGAAATTGTTCTTCCAGTTGCTGATATTTTTCAATGAACCCTCTTAGGTTTTTTTCTGCCTGTTTACGTCTGGCAATCTCTCTCTTCAACTTGGTTTGGATTTTTTCCATAAATTAAAACGGATAGAAGTCCGTGGCAATCATTTCCAATTGCTCTTTTTAGGATGAATGTAATAACGACATTTAAACTAACTAGAAAAGTCGATATTGCAATGAAGAAAAGACGACGCCCATTTCTCCAAAAATCTCTTCACCCTTTTTAAACCTGAAAAGAACATAAAGCCACGTAAAGACTAAAACGGGATTAAAAAATTCGCATTTTGAATTAAACTCTGGACCTGATCTAAATCGTCACATTGAAATGGGACTTTGGACGTTTCACTAAAAGTTTGAATGTCCGGAGCTAGGTAAATCGTTTTTTTTTCGCCGTACAGGAGCGGAAAAAAATATGGATGATTTTCGCTGTCCATCCATTCATCGGCACCAGATGAAAGAAGATAAGAGGCTGCTCCATAAAGAAGGATATCCACATCGAGTCTGTCTTCGCTTCTGAGACCGGCTGCCATCCGAATCGCTTCAGCAGGACGATGACTTTGACGAGGATCTTCTCGGATGGTGATTAAAAGCCGAGGAACAGAGTTCTGTATTTTTTTTTGGGCATCATTTTTTTGGAATCCGCTAAAAGGTGTATAGGCCAAAAAATGATCACAATGGATCATGATATCAGCAAGGACAGCAAGACCACTCCAAACGGCTTTTTGAGGATCCAACATCATTTTTCGTTTTTGTGCCGCATAAGCACATGCAAAAAGCTTGATACCTTTCCGTCGTAATTCATGGATTTGAGATTGATCCAAACTTTGAACGCCATCATCGATCAGATAAAGATAAACATCATCTTTGGCTTGAACCCTTTCCATAACCGCACCACATAAATCAAAAAACCCTGTCTGCTCAGGAGAAGAAGCTAGAAGAAAACCTGATTTCATGAAGCAAGTTGTACTTTCAACTTTTAGCCTTCAACATTCAACTCTTTTTCGCATTGACTGTTCGTGGGCTGGCTTTTATGGTCTCGCAGTAATTTCGGTTTTTTTATTTATGGCAAATACAATCTTAGTTGGCGGACAATGGGGCGATGAAGGTAAAGGACGCATCATCGATGTGCTAACCGAGAAGTCGGATTATGTGGTGCGTTATCAGGGGGGTAGCAATGCAGGACACGAAGTTCATATCGGTAAAAATATCTATGTTCTCCATCTTATTCCATCCGGAATCTTGCATCGAGGTAAAGTCTGTGTCATTGGCAACGGAGTTGCCCTTGATCCGGTGGCTCTTGTTGATGAAATTCGTGGATTACGTCGTCAAAATATTCGTATTACACCTCAAAATCTTGTGGTATCCGAAACGGCTCATCTCGTGATGCCTTATCATAAACTTTTGGACGAAATAAGAGAAATCCGAAAAGGAAAACAAAAAATTGGCACCACCAAACGCGGAATTGGTCCTGCCTACGGCGACAAAGCGGCGCGCACAGGAATTCGCGTGCTTGATCTACTGAAACCGTTAAAATTCCAGGAAAAACTTAAAACCAAAATAACCGAAAACAATGCGATCCTACGTTCCCTAGGCACCAAACCATTATCCTATCAAGCGGTCTGCGCGGACTATCTAAAAGTAGGAAGTTTTTTGCGTCCTTTTATAAAAAATGGAATTTCCGTTCTACACGAAGCCATGGATCGTCGGAAAAATATCCTTTTCGAAGGCGCGCAAGGAACCCTTTTGGATATTGATTTTGGGACTTATCCCTACGTGACTTCTTCTCATCCGACAGCCGGCGGCGCTTGTATTGGCAGCGGCATCCCGCCTAATCGAATG
>CAYVFJ010000227.1:0-2874 GCA_964450905.1 uncultured Verrucomicrobiota bacterium | reverse complement strand
AAGTGGTTGGATGGCGGATCGTTTTGGGCCGCGTCTTACTCTCATGCGGATTGTCCTTTGGTGGTCCATCATGTCTGCGTTGACTGGAATGGCGATGGGATTTTGGTCGCTTTTTGGGATTCGTCTCCTTTTTGGAATGGGCGAAGCGGGTGCGTTTCCAAGTGTTTCTCGAGTCTTTGCGCGATGGCTTCCCGCAAGGGAAAGAGGACGGGCTTTTGGTTTTGCCTTGATGGCTAGCGCGTTGAGCGCCGCGATCGCTCAACCAGTCATGGCAGCTTTGCTTGGAGTGATGAGTTGGAGATACATTTTTCCTTTGTTTTCTGTCTTAGGAATTTTATGGATATTTTTCTGGTTTCGATGGTTTCGGGATGATCCGCATCATCATCCTTCGGTCAATGAAGTTGAGTTAAAAATCATTGGTTGTGATCCTCCATCTCCTCAGCCAGCAGTTCCGTGGGGACGTCTTTTACGAAGCCTTAATTTATGGGCAGCTTGCTTGATATGTGGCGGTTGGCTTTATGGATGGAACTTTTGGTTGTATTGGCTGCCTGAATATTTATCGCGAGCTCATCATTTTGATTTGAAACAAGTGGGATGGCTATCGGCATTGCCCATGCTTTTGGCGACGTTTGGCATGTTGGCGGGTGGATGGTTCAGCGATATTTTTATTCGTCGATGGGGATTAAAAATTGGCCGAAGTTTACCTGGGCTTATTTGTTTACCGATTGCCGTTATTTCTGTGGTGGCGGCGGTGATGACCACTCATCCCATTGCGGTGGCACTCCTTTTATCGTTAGCTTCGGGCGCGGCGGCGACGGGGATTACTCCGATATGGGCAGTCTGTCTTGAAATCGGCGGCCGACATGCGGGTGTGGTGACAGGAACCATGAATATGGCAGGGAATCTCATTGGAACTTTATGCCCTGTGATGGTGGGCTTATGCCTGAAACATTTTAATTCATGGAATATTCCACTGCTTTCTGTGGCTGCATTTTATTTGTTGGTTGCAATTTGTTGGATCTTCATCGATCCCGAAAAACCCATCTTAGAGGCAATAACAACTACGAAGAAGATTTAATGTGGGGAGGGAGGGCAGAAGTATTGTCCCTATACAAAAGGACAAGAATATGATGTATTGTCCCTATGAATAAGGAGATCATTAAATACATTCTAAAAATCTGTTGGAACGTTATTCCATCGACAATCCGCATGTCATTCGCCTTTTGCTGAAACAATGCCTGGCGCGGCCAGGGAGTCTGTTAACCGTCCACAAACTTCATGACGATCTGCGCTCGCAGTTAAGCCGCGGCAGGTGATTAACGTAACCTATTCGTTGACTGATCCAGATGTTTTAAAGCGGGAAACCGTTTCCCTGCAATGGGCTGGTAAAAAGCACGCATCAGCTAAAAAAATTCTACTTGCTCATGAAATCTCTGACAAAACGAAAATACCAGGTGTTCAGACGGAAATGGTTTGGCATTTTCTCCTTCAGCAGGGGTAAGGACAAGTGCCTCATTTTTTAAATCTATTCGTCAAGAGCCGCGAGTGTTTTCATAATCAGATTTTGAGAAATGGAGATTCCTGTCTGAACAGAACCAATTTTTTTGGCTAAGACAAAGCGGATTTGTCCCTGAGAACTTTTTTTATCCAAACGCATGGCCGCAAGAATGTGTAACGTGGATAATTTTTTCTTAAAATGGGTTGGCAATCCGCATTTTCGGATGAGCTGATGAATCCGTTCAGCAGAGGTGGCTGATAAACCTAATCTTTTTTTAGAAAGATGGGTTGCCGCAATCATACCGATGGCAATCGCTTCGCCATGCAAAAGAGTATAGCAAGCGGCTGCCTCAATTCCGTGACCGATCGTATGACCAAAATTGAGAGTGGCACGCAATCCGGTGGTTTCAATTTCGTCCTTGGAAACCACGCGCGCCTTGATGGCGCAACATCGATGAATCATCCAAGATAATTCAGAAGGATCCCGCTGGAGAATTTTCTCAATGCGATTTTCTAATCTTTTAAAAAGAATAGGATCGGCAATGATTCCGTATTTAATGACTTCTGCCAAACCGGAACGAAATTCACGTTCAGGCAAAGAATTTAAGATCGTAGGATCAACCACAACGAGTGAGGGTTGATGAAATGCGCCGACCAAATTTTTTCCTGCGGGTAAATTGACTCCTGTTTTTCCTCCGATTGCGCTATCCACTTGAGCCATCAATGTGGTTGGAACATGAATGACACGAATTCCACGCAAATAAGTGGCTGCAAAAAAACCGCTGACATCGCCAATCACACCGCCGCCTATGGCAATGACCACTGAATGACGATCCAATCGAGCGTGAGCCGCGGCTGTATAAAGTTGAGTTAATGTGGAGATATCTTTGGTCTTTTCGCCGCCTTGCAGGAGGAAAGATCCGATCCCACGTTTTCCAAGAGATCGAACCAGATGATCGACTAGGGGTTTGACTTTTGAATCTGCGACAATCCACGCGCGCGAATCAGGAGATGCAAGAATGGACTGTTGAATCAATCGACGAGGAAAAGAGTTCTTCTCAACGATAATGGGATAGGAACGCGGTCCTAGTTGAACATGAATAAGAGGTAAAGCGGCCATGTTTTAAAGAAAGCGTTTTAGAGCCTTTTTTCCAAGAACCAAAATAGGGCATCCTGTTTGTATTCAAATGCGTTTAGATTACTACTTTGAAGGTTATTGTAAAAAAATCTCGTAACTGTTCAGCCTCAAATTTTTATCCGCAGATTACGCAGATGAATGATCACCTCTTTTACGCAAATTTTTTAAATCTGCGTAATCTGCGCAATCTGCGGACAGGCTCTAAATATAAAAATAATTTGACAAATACGTTTAATAGC
>CAYVFJ010000226.1:0-4812 GCA_964450905.1 uncultured Verrucomicrobiota bacterium | reverse complement strand
TAACACAGCTTGTCGAAAGGTGGTATCCAAAGAAATCAAAATATCCGCGTAACCATTTCCATAATCAAATGTGAGAATATCGGTTGTCCCTTGATGGTTGAGATATTGTTCATTCATTCGCGTCATCCGACGATCATCTACCCAAACTACATTCAAATGTGTTTCCTGTCCTTTCTTTTCTCTTTCAAAGAACGATGAAGAAGTTTTAGCAAAAATCTCTAAACGCGGTAGATCACGACAAATCACATCCATCATTCGGCCAATGGTTCGATGCCATTTATCTCGCGGCAGCCGAAGGGAAGGGTATAGATTGCTCAACGTTAGGTTCATCCTTCGGGTAGCTGACGCGTGTATGCATCATGCTTAAAATGGTTTTTGTAAAACTATCTGCCACATCCTTTAACTCGCGAAAATTTAAAGGGCAATCGTCCAATTGCCCATCATGAACACGTTCTTCGATGATTTCATTCACCAGAGTTTCAATTTTTTGGGGTGTAGGGCGAACAAGACTTCGAGAAGCTCCTTCGATGGAATCAGCGAGACTAATGATCGCGATTTCTTTTGTTTTAGGTTTTGGTCCTGGATATCGATAATTTTCTTCATGAACTCGAGGCACGTCACTTGGGTTCATGAGCATGATTTTGCTGCCAAGTTTGGTGTCCTCTTCTATTTGTTTGGCTAAGCGATAAAAATAAGTGACCTGAGAGGCGCCATGATGTTGTTGAATGGTATCGATGATGGGTCGCACCATGTGATGTTGAATGGCCATGTCCACTCCGTCTTTGACATGAGAAATAAGAATGAGCGCACTCATATTTGGAGTAATATGATTATGAGGATTTTCTATTCCGACTTGATTCTCGCAAAAGTATTCTGGTTTTTTTAACTTTCCGATATCATGAAAATAGGAGCAGACCCGTGCTTGAAGTGCGTCAGCTTGGATTGCTTCACAAGCTCTTTCCGCCAAATTAGCCACCATCAAACTATGATGATAAGTGCCTGGAGCTTCGATCACCATTCGTCGTAGGAGAGGATGATTTAAATCCGCTAATTCCAACCAACGAAGATCGGTTGTGACCTTAAAAATCGATTCGAAAACAGGTAGCAAAGCGCTTGCCAACAAACTTCCAAAGAATGCCGTCCCGATTAATATTCCACTCTGCAATCCCATGGTTCGCCATTCTGAGTCCACCACGTATCCAAAAACAATATTCACAAATGCCGCCGCGATACCAGCGGCTAAACCTGCTTCGTAAATCTTTGCTCGTCGTCGTAGGGGAGTCAAAAAGTGAATCCCAACAAACGCGGAAACCAACGAGGTAACCATGATATTGAAATTAAACTGCGTGATAATGCTCAGTAGAAAGCTGCACAAAAAAGCGATTAAATAAGCGCGCCGCCGATGAACGAGCGCTCCCGCGAGAATAGGACCGAAACAAAATGGTAGAATGGACAAAATATGAGGATCATTGAGAGAAACAAAAGTTTGAGCCAAGTTACCGGTCAGATTAAAAAAATCCGCAATAGAAATCATCGAACGACAAAACCCGATATGAACCAAAATAATGATCATCAACAACGCGTATTCCCGGTTGCCAACTTTCTCGCCTTCTTTTGTTTGTAAAGTTAACACTGTCATGCCTACACCCATGATCAACATCACAATAATGGCCGTGGCAATCCGTTGCCGCCAACGACTTTCGTTGGAAAAAGTGCGTTCGCTCTCCGCTTCATGAGCTTGAAGCATGACTAATTGATCTTTGGTAAGTCGTTCTCCCTGTTCCACCAGCATTTCTCCTTTATTCATGGCACGATAAACAGGAACAGTTCTTTCACGTTCCTGTTCCTGAAACTTGACGCTTAACGATGTTTCATGAGTTAAATTGGGGGTCAACAGGCAACCTACAAAACTTTCGATGACTTTTGTGGATACTCTGGAAGTCGACGGAATGGATAACCATTGTTTGATCAATTGTTGGCGTGCCTGGCTTACCGAAAGAAGTTGATCCCTTTTCACTATACGCAACTGCGAAAAATCTTCAGGATGAAGTCCGTAAGCGATGATTTTTTCTTCTATTTTTGCAAGTTGATCATCACCCACAACGCCTTCTTCCAGGAGTTTTCGGCCTGTTTGGTTAAGGATTTCATATGCTATTTTCCAATCAGAGAGGTAGGATAATGTTTTGATGTCATACGGTTTCAAAGGAAGATCCACTTGTTCATTCCAGTTGTCTGCGATTTCTTTACATTTAATCTCCGTTACTTTTCCGCTCTGTTTGATTTGAGAAACACGTTCCATTGTATCCTGGATGCGTTTCAAGCCTCGTTGAAAAGAGTCCATGGAAAGACGATAGACATGAGGCGCCAGGCTGGCTTGATGATTCCGAGCAAGAATGGTTGCATTCTCGTCTTCATAGGAAAAGTTGACTCGAGCAATGATGGTACGCGAACAAATCTGTCCCGCGGTCATATCCATCGAACCTGTTTTCTCATTAAAAACAGATAAACTGATCAAGGCGGCTAGCGCCACAATACCGATCGCCCATCGTAGGCCAACGTTATGATGCAAAAAATTACGTAGCCATCGATCTTCCAAGGTATGACGCTTACGCTGTCTAGCCAAACGACGTCTTTGAAACATTTGTCAGGGAGCATAACACATCTTTACCTTTGTAGCAAGACCGGAATCGAGCTATTCTTTCGTCCAATTTGGCTTGTATCGTAATCCCCATCGATAAAGAACAAACCACGTCCATAAGCGTTCGCCATGATCTTGTTTTTCGTCTTGATGGTCCTGCCACAATCGCTGTAAAACTTTTCGATTGAAATACGATTCCATTCCTTCACTCCATTTTCCTTCAATGGACTCTTGAATCACTCCTTTCCATTGTCGACGCATCCACTGGCCTATCGGCATGCTGAACCCCTTTTTTTTGCGTTCAAACAATCTCGGCGGTAAAAGATCAGGATATAATTTCTTCAATAAAATTTTGGTTGTTTTCGTTCCAGAAGTGTTGAAGCGGGAGGGTAGGGAAACGACAAATTCTGCTAACGAATGATCCAGTAAAGGACAACGACATTCTAACGAACATGCCATGCTGGCTGTGTCTACTTTTCGTAAAATATCATCTATCAAGTAAGTTTCTACATCCAATGCCTGCCATGGACTCGATCCTGTCAGGTTTGGATGACGTTCTTTCATGCTCCTGAGCCATAGAGCCGCGAGATCATTAGTTTTGTGTTTCTGCAGACTCTTTCTGCTCTCGTCTCTCCAACACTCTACCAAATGCAGATATTGATCGAACGGCTCTAGAGCAAGAATTTGGTCCACCGCCGAGCGGGGCCAGTTTAACTTTCGACGCGACGGATTGAATTGCCTTTCTATCCAAAACAAACATCGACTTGCGGCCAACCAAGGTTTGACCATTCCAAAACTCTTAAGAAGAGCTGCTAATTTAAGATGAGCATAACGCTTGTAACCTCCAAAAAATTCATCCCCACCGTCTCCTGATAGAGCGACCGTCACATGTTGCCGTGTAAATTGAGAAAGCAAATAAGTGGGTAAAAGCGATTGGTCCGCAAAAGGTTCGCCCATCCTATCCACAAGCAAATCCAAAGCATCTAATGAATCCGCTTTTACTTGAATTTCATGATGATCGGTTTCTAAACGTTGAGCTATTTCACGGGCATAAGATGATTCATCAAAACGTGATTCTTGAAAGCCCATACAAAATGTTTTCACTTTTCCGCCAAGCCGTTTCATGGCTGCCACGGTCATGCTCGAATCGACTCCCCCACTTAAAAAAGCGCCTACGGGAACATCCGCAATCATTCGTAGTCGCACGCTTTCCTCAAAACGTTCACGGAATCCTTCCAGAGCTTCTTGCTCCGATAAATTTTTATGTGAAACAGAGGAGCCATCCAAACGCCAATAACGGCGAGAACTTTCAGCAATTCCATGTCTGACACGCATCATTGAAGCGGCAGGCAGCCGATGGATATTTTTCCATGTGGTATAGGCATCAGGCACATATCGAAGAGAGAGGTAAGCATCGATTGCGTCCGGATGAACTTCTCGGTTACAATCAGCCAGATGAAGCAAAGCGCTCATTTCAGATGCAAAATAAAATCCCGTCGGTGTCTCCGAATAAACCAAAGGTTTTTCCCCAAACCGATCGCGTGCAAGAAAAAGTGAATCCTTATTTTTATCATAAACCGCAAAAGCAAACATCCCCCTTAAAGACGCGACACAATCTTCACCTTCTTCCTCATAGAGATGGAGGATGACTTCAGTATCACTTTGGGTTCTAAAACAATGACCTTTTCTCTCTAAACGATTTCTGATCTCCTTAAAATTATAAATCTCTCCGTTAAAAACGAGGTGAAGCGATCCGTCTTCATTTGCCATAGGCTGACTTCCTGTTTTCAAATCAATCACGGAAAGACGTCGAAAACCCAATCCTACTTGATCTTGAATCCAAATTCCGCGACCATCCGGTCCGCGATGTGCCATTCCGTCCATCGCTCTCTCGAAAGCAGTTCTTTCGGGAATATGTTTTCCTTTAGCAAAATATCCAATAATTCCACACATAAATGCAACCGTCACCAGACCGTAGTGATGCTCTTGCTTGCCACCGTCCTCCACTAAAGGGAGGCAAGTTAGGGTTGGTCTCTCCCCTATTAAGCAACCAAACTGTCAATAAATTTTGATAAGGATTCACAAGAAATAGAGTTTTGAGTTCTTAATTTTTAGTTTTGAGTTAGGGAAAGAGAATTTCTAATTTCGAGTTTCGAGTTTCTGGCTTGGAATTC
>CAYVFJ010000225.1:0-7292 GCA_964450905.1 uncultured Verrucomicrobiota bacterium | reverse complement strand
TTTTGATATGTCCGGTATAAACAAATTTCTTTCTCAAACGCTTGAAAAGCCTTACCTTTCCTTCATGGTGAAATTTATGGGATTGAGTGCGAGCCATCACATAATCTAGCTTAAAAAGACGTTCACGAAGATCCCAATCTTCAGCATCTCCGGATGTGTAGCCGTTTACTTTTAAAAAAAGTTTTTTTTCGATCAATCTTGGAGATTCAATAGAATCATCCCCAAGATAACAGAGCGCTTCCAGTTGTCGACACTTACCCCAGAATCCTTCGGCAACAACAAGTTCTGGCACTTCGGCAATTTTTACGTCTGCATTTGCAAGGTCATTACATTCTTGGAGCACATGGGTTTCAAGCTCATGATCGGAATCGATATATAAAAGATAATCCCCTTGAGCCTCAGTAGCGCCGGCATTTCGTGCTTCGTGAATTAAACCATCATGATAGACTATTCTACACCCATAACTTTGAGCTATTTTGATCGTCTCGTCTGAACTGTGTTTATCTACAACAATGACTTCATAATTTTGGTAGGTTTGTTTTTTGAGTGAATCGAGCAAGATCTTGAGCGTTTGAGCGCTATTGTAAGTAGGGATAATCACACTGATAAGATAATCTTTCATTTTTCATCATTCAGCAAAATTAAACTTGTGCAACTATTGGGTTTACTTGAACTTGAATGGTTTGGAGCGCAACTTTTTAAGCTCATTTCTTGGCCTTGACCACTATTTTAAAGAGAAAAGATGGTTCATTTTTAATTCTATGGTTTTCATGAAGTGGAGAGGTAATTCTCCTAGTTCTCTGCGAATTAAATCCGTAGAAATGGTTAAAAGACGATGAAGACGAATGGTCGACCTTACTCTTAAGCCTATCCTTTGATATTGTGGATGATCCATTTCTACAACGAGATCGGATTCTAGGATTTCGTCAGGTACGCGACTGGTAATAAAAGCTAGAATAATATGACGATGGACACCTATAGGATTTGTTAAACAAAGAGCGGGACGAACTTTGCTTGAACTAAAATCATCAAAAGGAAAAGAGACAAGGACAATTTTACCTTGGGTCATGATACGGTTTTCCATCATCTAATGTGTAGATTTCTTCACAAGCCTCCTTTAAAAACTCGAATGATGGACTCTGACCAGCCATTTTTAACCATTCTCTTTCTTGGATTTCATTCATTTCTTCTGCTAGAATAATGACCTTAACTCGTCGAGGCCCTTGGAAAGGAAGAGGATGGTCCACATGTAGGTGATACTGATCCTCTATAGTTCCTGTAGTTTCAATAGCTTTCATCAGATTGCCTCAAACATTCAAAAGTCGCATTCCATTTTCTATTGTCGATCGAGAAGAATGGTTTGACTCAAGGATCCGCCGCTCAGTTTAAGGGGAATGGCTATTTTCCAACGTCGAAGAGATCGTGTCTTGAATGGCACCAGAGTAGCACTCGGTCGTCCATGACGATAGATTTCGATGGATTCACCTTTTTCAACAGCGTCAAAATACTTTCTAGCCTGATTGCGAAATTTACTAAAAGTTGCTGTGATCATCAATGAATCACCATAATGTACAAAATCATGCTATGTCAAATTTAAAATAGATCATCCTCTTCTATGCTTCCTCTAAAATTTGTTCTAACACGCTTCATGATTTTAACTCGTTGAGATCCTTGGAAGGGAAGAGGATGGTCTACATGTAGGTGATACGGATCATCGATGGTTCGTTTAGCGATTCACGCACAATCTGAGACTTGCTTCTCCCCCTTTTTTGCGTCGCAAACTCAAGCCGTCGATACGACCTGTGCCGCTCGACCTTTTCGAGCAGGCACTGGTATTAGCTCAAAGGATCAAGGAGTTTGTAATGGAAAGAATCAAATAAG
This sequence comes from uncultured Verrucomicrobiota bacterium, assembly GCA_964450905.1. Lineage (GTDB taxonomy): Bacteria > Verrucomicrobiota > Verrucomicrobiia > JABWAM01 > JABWAM01 > CAYVFJ01. The sequence continues at coordinate 5,411 of CAYVFJ010000225.1, read as the reverse complement.
AAATATGGCGGATAGTTGAATTCATCATCCTCTTTCATCATGCAGCAAAATTAAACTTGTGCAACTATTGGGTTTACTTGAACTTGAATGGTTTGGAAATCAGAGTTTGTTTAAGATGGAAAAGTATTCTTCACGAGAAATACCTGCTGTTTTCAGATTGTTTCGGATAATAAAAACAGGAACTTCTCGATAAGTAGGAATGACCACAGGACGTATAATCCCTTCCTTGAGATAGGAACGATGACTTCCTTGTTGCCGAGCAAAGCGAAATCCTGCCGTAAGAAATACTCGCTCCAATGTTTTCCAGTCAACGGGCGTAATCTTGGACATAACAGCAGATTATGCAGCAACCCTAGAAGAGCGTCTCTCCATAGCAATCCAAGTCGGACTCGTCCAAGAATGGTGAGAGTATTCGTAACCAGATTCTTCTAAAACTTGTTCTAAGGTACCCGCTTCACGAGCCGTGGCAAGAAAAAGCCGGAGGGCTTCCTCTAAAGCAGCTTTTGCCTTATCAGGAGTTTTTCCGCTGCTCGCTACATCAATCGGTGTCGCATGAGCAATAAATTGATCTTCTTCTTTCCAAACCTGCACATTGTACTCAATATTCATTGACAGCGTTAGCCTACAATATTTTAATGTTAACCGCAATCATTGAAAATAAGGGAAGAGGATGGTCTACATGTAGATGATACGGATCATCGATGGTTCCCATTGTTTCAACTGCTTTCATGATATTACCTCAGGCATTCTCGTTTTTAGTCATGCTTCCGCTCTATCAAACCTTCATCTAATCTGAAAGAAAAATGTATGAGCGCACGCAAATATTACGATGAAACAGCCTTTTCCAATAGTCTTCTACAAAACCTATTCAGACTTTCTCCAGTTGCGATTGCTTTAACAGCAAGTTTTTCATGGAGATCTTTTCCCAATCTGAGCAAGAAAGTCCCCGGATATTGCTTGCCTGCTGTAGATGGAGGTAATACAAGACCATCGACTTGATGGATTTTTATCCATTCCTCAGCTGTTTCACATAATTCTCGGTATACTTTCATCTCATCTTTCCCATGGATTCCTCCTAACATAAGACCAGGACAACGACCTATATAACATTGATCTTCGTCATCCCATTCCACAATTTTTAAATAATGATCAGAAATTTTCATGAATTTACCTCCTGAATAGCTCTTTTAACATCGCGTTCTTGATAATGCTTGGCATCATCTCCCTCATGCCCAGAAATAGTAATCCGGATTCCCTTAGGATGAATATAGTTTCGATGAGAACCCTTTCCTCCACGATTCGTAAAACCTAACGTAACCGTTCACGGGTAACACCGGTAAGAACAAAGTAAAGGAGTTTTTAAAATTCTGCTGTAAGTTTATTTTCACAACTGTTAACTATCCTAAAGCTTATGAATCTTGAATTAAAAGATCGGGTTGCAATCGTGGCCGCTTCTGCAAGCGGTTTAGGTAAAGAAGCGGCTTTTACCCTTACCGAAAGATTAAAAGAATTGGGCGAAGCAACCGCAAAACGCGAAAAGATCTCTTTAGAAGAAATTTATCAACGCTGGCAATCCACTATTCCCATGAAACGATTAGGCAAACCCAGATGAACCTTAAAATCAATTACACGTTTCGTGATCCGCAACTGCTCAAATTGGCGTTAACCCATTCCTCCTGGGGACATGAACAAAAGAAACGTGTTCCTCATAATGAACGACTGGAATTTCTTGGGGACGCAGTTTTGGCTCTGATTGTGAGCGACCATCTTTATCATCTTTATCCGGACACTCCCGAAGGGGGACTCACTAAAATCCGGGCTCATTTGGTAAACCGCTCTGCCTTGATCAAAATGGCCAAAGTTTTGGATTTAGGACAACATTTACTCTTGGGACAAGCTGAAGCGGCCCATGGCGGACGCGAAAGACCTTCTAATCTTGCAAATGCAATCGAAGCCATCATCGGCGCTCTTTTTTTGGATGGAGGATTTGAAGCTGCTCGGACTTTTGTGATTCAACGGATTGATTCCCGGCTTCGAGAAATATCCGATAATCCAGAGCCAGAAAATGCCAAAGGAATCTTGCAGGAAAAACTTCATGCATTGGGTCTCGAAGCTGTTTATCGGATTATTTCGGAAGAAGGACCGCCTCATCAAAAAGAATTTTGCGCGGTGGTCGAGATGGATGGTCAAATTTGCGGGACTGGAAAAGGTCTCACAAAGAAAACAGCGGAAATGCAAGCTGCCCAGGTTGCCCTCAACGGTCTTTTGAAAAAATAGTTGCCTTTACGGTCATAACCAATGAATTGTTTGAGCGGAATCAAGCCGAAAAGTTTGCTCAAAAATCAGGATAAGCCCACGCTCGTGACTCGGCTAAAGCCGAGTCATTCCGATTCGAGGGGCGCTATTTATCTTGATCAGAGATGATACTCACCCACTTCATGGTTCGGGTTTCTCCTAAAAATTTGAGGGGACAGTTTGTGGAAATATCCTGTCTGATCCAGGACGAAGGAATGATCGTCACGCAAGGTTTCTGGGTCGTTTGGATCAGTCGTTCCCAATCGCGCTGCTCTATCGGATGATGAACGAGAGATGCTTTAGGAGATGAAGATAAATAATAATAAAATGCTGGGGATAGGCCATAGTGAGGCGCGCGTTCATGGAATGTATCGAATAAATGAACGGCGATTTGCTTTTCTGATGTTTCCATACGAAACATCATCCCATCCGTTGTTTCACGCGCGCGCTCCGAGATTTTGGGACGCAAAATTTCGAAATAAGTAAACCCCAACGCTATTCCGAAGAATAAGATAACCTGGATTTTTGGAAACGCGCCATGGGCCCCACGTTTCTCATTTCTCAGCATATTTCTTATCCCTAACAAAAACATTCCCACCAACGTTGCCAAGGCAATGAGGGCGCTTCTTTGATTTGGATCATAAAAAAAATAATACGTATAATTCGAAACATCCTTTTGATCATGATTCCACCAGGCCTGAAAATACTTCCAAAGGCAGCTTGAAAAACCTGCTGTTAAAAAAAATAATCCCGCATGAAATCCCAGCCAAAGCCGATTCCAAAAACGTGTTTTTACATGATCTCTTAATTTCCAGCAACGTTCCAGGGCAAATCCTGCCAGGAGCGACATGGGAATGAGCGCAGGCAAGTGATACCAAGGCAGTTTTGTCTTGGAGATCGAAAAAACAAAAAAAACGGTCCCCAACCACGCTAATAATCCACGACGCACAGATCTAAGTTGACTTAAATCTTCAGTAAATTTTCTTCTGAACAGCAAGATGCCCCCTACAAAGACCAGTGGTGGCCATGGATAATCCAGCCAAAGAATTTGCTCGAAATAGTAACGCCAAGAAGCATCCGCCTTTTCAACATAACCAAACGCGTAGCCCGCAAGATTATGGTGGAACATGTAACTCCAATAACGTTCTCCATAATGAAAAGTTTGTAAGATAAACCAGGGGGCCGTCATCCCCATAAAAAGCGCACACGCCCACAACCCATGGCGTTTTCTAAGATGATTTTCTTGATCCACTTCTATTCGCCATACCCACGGAAGCCAGAGAATGGGTAACAACGCCACATGACCTTTTATCAGAAAACCTAATGCCAACCAGAAAGTCGCGTGATAAAGATGAGAAGGGTTCATCGTCCTTCGAAGTTTCCAAAAAGCCATGACCGTCATCACCGAGAAAAAAAGGATCGCGCTATCGAGCTCTCCTGTTCGCGCGCAATGATTGAAAAGAAATTCCCAAGTGGTAACCAAAACCAGAGCGGCGGCTAGTCCAACGGTGCGATTAAAAAACAATCGTCCAAGCCGCATCACACCCCAAACCGTTCCCAACCCGAAAAGCGCGGACCAAAAGCGCGCTGTAAATTCGGATTCTCCTAGAGATAAATAAGTGATCGCTGTCAGCCAAAACTTGAGAGGCGGCTTCTCGAAGTAAGGTTCTCCACGATAAGTGGGGTAAAGCCAATGTCCATCGCGAACCATCTCTCGAGCAACCTGAGCATGGATGGCTTCATCCGCGCTACCTAGCTCGTCCACTCCTAACCATCCAAAAAGGAGAATGCTTGCAATCAGAAGAATGCCCACTTCCACGAAATGTTTCTTCATTTCTTATCCAATGGCTTGTCACCCAAGGCAGTTATTTCTCGTTACGAATGGCCATTCTGAAGGGTTTTCATTTCTGCTTCCACCATGATTCTTACCAAATCTTTAAACCGTGTTTTTGGTTCCCAACCCAAAGTCTTTTTGGCTTTCGTGGCGTCTCCAGCAAGATATCCCACTTCCATCGGACGGATTTGAACAGGATCTGTTTCCACATATTTTTCCCAATTCAAATCAACCGTCTTAAATGCTGCTTCAACAAATTCACGGACGCTATGAGCTTCCCCAGTCGCGATCACATAATCATCAGGACAATCATGCTGAAGCATTTGCCACATGGCCTCCACGTATTCGGGTGCGTAACCCCAATCTTTTTTAGCTTCAAGATTACCCAATCGTAATTTCTTTTGTGAACCCACCTTAATCGCAGCAACACCCCGCGCAATCTTACGAGTCACAAAGTTTTCGCCGCGTCTTGGAGACTCATGATTAAATAAAATTCCGTTACACGCAAAGATTCCGTAACTTTCGCGATAACACATCGTCAAAAAATGTCCCGCCAACTTGGAGCAAGCATAGGGACTGACCGGATGAAACTGCGTTTTCTCATTTTGCGGGGAAGTGACAGGACGACCGTACATCTCGCTGGTGGAAGCATGATAAAAACGCACCGGCTTGCCAAAATCTCGGATACATTCCAGAAGTCGAATCGCGCCTGACGCATTGATATCGAAGGTGTATTCTGGAGAATCAAAGCTTACCAGGACATGACTTTGTCCTCCCAAATGATAGATTTCATCTGGTTGGACCTTGTGAAAAAGTCGGACTAACCCTGTCGATTCGCTGAGATCTCCGTAATGCAAGAAAAGTTGTTCTTTGCGTTGGGAAGAAGTTAAATTTAAATGATCCAATCGTTCTCTTTGCATGGAACTGGTGCGTCGCACCAATCCATGAATCTCATATCCTTTACCGATTAAAAGCTCTGTGAGATAAGACCCGTCCTGTCCCGTAATTCCGGTAATAAAAGCGCGTTTGACCATGGGCATCACTATTCAGTCTCAAGTCCCAAGCTTCAAGCCATAAGTTGGAAGGATATCAGGAAAAGAGAGTGACACTTGTTTTTAAATGGGATCTACTTTCCCTAATTCATGAAAATTCTTGTGACAGGTGGTTGTGGATTTATTGGAAGTCATTTTGTTCGAATGTTGTTAACCCAACACACATCCATTCGCATCATCAATGTGGATCGGCTAACCTACGCTGGCCGCGGAAAAAATCTTTCCGATCT
>CAYVFJ010000224.1:0-2966 GCA_964450905.1 uncultured Verrucomicrobiota bacterium | reverse complement strand
GGACATCATCGAAGGCAAAACCGAAGGCAAAACATCTGTGTTCATAGTCATAGTATGCGAGGGTATCCACTCCTCACTCAATAAGCAAGAATCATGTCAGAGATGCAGCGGATTCATTGGGCTTCATGAATTCTTTCAATTTTAGCGCCTAATTTTCGGAGTTTTTCGTCGATATGTTCGTAGCCCCGATCAAGATGATAGACGCGGCGTATTTCTGTGGTGCCCTGAGCAATTAAGCCTGTTAAAATCAGAGCAGCTGAGGCGCGCAGATCTGAAGCCATGACTGGAGCTGCGCTCAAATGATTCACCCCTTCAACCACCGCGGTTGCTCCTTCCATTTCGATGCGTGCCCCCATCCGCTGAAGCTCAGCAACATGCATAAAACGATCTGGAAAAACTCTTTCGGTAATCACACTGGTTCCCTGTGTGACACACATCAGCGCCATCATTTGTGCCTGCATGTCGGTTGGGAAGCCGGGATAAGGGCCTGTCACAAAATCATGTGAATGAGATTCGCTATGGTTACTCACTCGAACAGAATCATTCTTGGACTCAACTGGAAATCCCGTTTCTTCCAATAAACGTATGACCGATTGAAGGTGTTGAGGAATGACCTGTCGTACCGTCACATCTCCTCGGGTAATAGCGCCAGCAACAAGGTAGGTTCCTGCCTCGATACGATGTGGAATTACTCGATATTCTGAGCCATGTAATCTCGAGACGCCCTCTACAGTAATGGTTGGAGTTCCGCATCCTGAAATGCGTGCGCCCATAGAGTTCAGAAAATTAGCGAGATCAACCACTTCTGGTTCACAAGCGGCATGGTCAATGATCGTCGTTCCGTTTGCCATGGCTGCAGCCATCATCACGTTATCTGTGCCAAGCACGGTTGAACCATGACGGCCATCCAAAGAAAGCTGAGTTCCATGCAGTTCTTTTGCGTGAGACGCGACATAACCTTCTTCAATCGTGATTTCTGCCCCAAGAAGATTCAGTCCTCGGATATGAAGATCGATAGGTCTTGGGCCAATGACGCAGCCGCCGGGAACTGAAACTTTGCATGTTTTTAATCTGCCGACCAAAGGACCAAGCAAACAAGCAGAAGCGCGCATTTTTCGGACTAAATCATAAGGAGCAATTCCCTGAATCGTTTGGGCATGGACATAAACCGTATTTTTATCGGGTTGAGAAATCTCTGCGCCGAGATGTTTTAAAATATCCAACATGAACCGCACATCACTGAGATCAGGAACATGATGGATGACACAAGGTTCAGAAGTCATCAATGTGGCCGCAAGAATAGGTAAAGCGGAATTTTTAGATCCGCTGATTTCGACATGACCGGAAAGTGGTATGCCACCTTGAATAAGAATTCGATCCATCATTCTTATTGTTCATAGATTGTCGTCTATGGAAAGCCTGAATTTATAGATCCTTGTTTTCGGAGTTTTTTTATTTCTTTGAATGAATTCTTTTCTGAAGCTTGGTTAGTTTTCGCTCCGCGTCTTCAACACACTGATTCAAATGATCGAGCGCTATGTTTTTAACTTGATGATGCGCAAATTTTGTCATCTCCATCCGTTGTCGAACGATTTCGGGTTTTGCTAATTTTTCCAGAAACAACTCCTCAATGAATTCGAGATCTTTTTCACGATGAGCGGCAAGTTTTGCAACCGCAAGGTCATGAACATCGATGCACCAGCCCACAGCCTGGTTGGTGTTTTCATTCGATACTTTTACAAGCCGTTTTTTCCATCCTTCCGGCAAAACTGCGGTTGTTGGTCCCACTGGGTCGACATAGAATCCATGCGTGGACATGAAAGGAGATAATTCGCCAAGAGCTTCCAACATTTCGCTCTTTTCAGGTTTTTCGCGGGGATAAATGTCGATTTCCTTGGTCAACCGAGTAAGAAACTCTCCCTTTTTGGGATATTGTCCCAAGATCGAACAAGATCCTATGACGATAAAATCTTTTTCTCCTGTGATTTCTTTGGAGGCCCTGAGGGCATGCTCAAGCTGTGACCGTCGCATGAGCTTTAGAAATAGCCGAATATTCTTCTTCGGTTAGAATGTCGCAAAAAGGGGATGAACTGCGAAGCCTGTCCGCATTCTGCGTTTTGCTTAACAATAGTTGAACGATTTCTTCAAGGCTCTTTTCAGAAAGATTTTTTTTCCAATCAAGAAAGACTTTAGATGATAAACCATCATCTTCAAGTTCAGCGTCCATCCACCGCTTGAGATGGGCTTTGGCAACAGAAAGAAATTCTGGATTTGCCCGAAGTTTTTCTGCGATTGCGTCATGGAAATGACGGGACCGCACAACGATGCGATCATGCTGTATCCTGATTGGATCAGGAATATAAACATCACACGGTGTTGGTTTCCTATAACCCATGCTCTGAATGTAGCACATAACAACGGAAGTGGAAAGTCGGAATTTATAGATAACACGGAATTAATTTCTGAATTTATACTCAAATCGTTGGTAAAGTGCGGGGAGAAGAATGAGAGTTAAGAATGTTGAAGAGAGAATTCCCCCGATCACCACGGTAGCTAAAGGACGTTGAACTTCCGCGCCAGCGCCCGTGGCGATCGCCATGGGGATGAAACCGAGACTCGCCACCAGCGCGGTCATCAGCACAGGGCGAAGCCTTGTGAGAGCTCCTTCCCATACGGCTTCTGACACTGACTTTCCTTGTTCTCGAAGTTGATTAAAATAGCTTACAAGCACAATTCCATTAAGCACTGCAACTCCGCTTAATGCGATAAAACCAATTCCTGCTGAGATGCTAAATGGCAATCCACGGAGCGCTAAGGCAAAGACACCTCCGGTGACAGCTAATGGAATTCCTGAGAACACAATGAGAGCTTGGCGCACACTTTGGAAGGCTGCAAAAATAAGAAGAAAAATTACCAGTGGCTAACCAATGTTATCAGATGAAATTTAAGAAAAAAAAAAGAAAAAA
>CAYVFJ010000223.1:0-3587 GCA_964450905.1 uncultured Verrucomicrobiota bacterium | reverse complement strand
CGACTCCGAGACATTCTAGATCCGCGCACCATTAAAACTTCCTCTTCCTAGTATCTCGATTTTGACTTACTCTGGATCGTAATTCAAGTTCGGCGCGAGCCAGCGTTCGATGGTTTTGAGATCCATCCCTTTTCTTCGGTGATAGTCGAGAACTTGATCTTTTGCGATTTTTCCAACGGAAAAATATTTGGATGTTGGATGAGAAAAATAGAGGCCGCAAACGGAGCTGGCCGGATACATGGCAAAATTTTCTGTGAGATCAATCCCCGTGTTTTTTTTTACTTCCAATAAATCGAAAAGCAATCTCTTTTCTGTATGATCCGGGCATGCCGGATATCCTGGCGCTGGACGAATTCCTCGATATCGTTCTCTAATAAGATCTTCATAATTTAAATCTTCGCTTTTTCCAAAACCGCAATCATCACGAGCCATTTTGTGCATTCGTTCCGCAAGGGCTTCGGCTAAACGATCCGCAAGCGCCTTGGTCATAATGGCGTTATAATCATCATGATTTTTTTCGAATTTCTCGACCAGAGGCTCTATGTGAATCCCTGAGGTCACTGCAAAAAGACCTAAATAATCCGTAAAACCCGTCTCTTTCGGCGCAATCAAATCAGAAAGAGCCTGATTAAACTGTCCTTCGGGCTTTTCTATTTGCTGACGTAAAGTATGAAAAACAGTCCGAATTTGATAGCGTGTTTCATCGGTATAAAGCTCAATGTCATCTCCTACACTGTTTGCTGGAAAAAATCCGTATACAGATCGAGCGACAAGCAATTTCTGGGCAACTATTTCTGCAAACAACTTTTGAGCGTCCTCAAACAATTCTTTAGCTCTTTCGCCTATCACAGGATCTTCAAAGATTTTCGGATAACGTCCTCGAAGTTCCCAGGTGTGAAAAAAGGGTGACCAATCGATATAAGGCACGATTTCCACAAGTGAAACATCATTCAAGACGCGAAACCCTAAGAACGAAGGCTTGGCTATTTCTATTTTCGACCAATCGGTCGGCATTTTTCGTTGTCGTGCGATTTCAATGGGCAGCAAAGAGACTTTGGCGCGTTTGCCTTCGTGTTCCAACTTTAATTCTTTTTGTTCCAGACGATTTTTTTCATCAAAGATTTTTTTGGACTCGGGATTCATCAAACGACTCACCACACCCACCGCGCGTGAGGCATCCAACACATGAATGACAGGATTTTGATAATGCGGAGCGATTTTAACGGCTGTATGAATTTTACTTGTGGTTGCGCCACCGATTAAGAGGGGAAGAATAAAGCCATCACGCTGCATTTCTTTGGCTACATGGACCATTTCGTCCAAAGACGGAGTGATCAGTCCGCTTAAACCAATGATATCCACCTGATGTTCTTTGGCCGCAGAAAGAATCTTATCGCAAGAAACCATCACTCCCAAATCAATCACCTCATAATTATTACATCCAAGCACCACTCCCACAATATTCTTACCGATGTCATGAACATCTCCCTTGACGGTTGCCATGAGAATTTTTGCTTGTGCTTGTCTGCCGCCGAGTTTTTGTTTTTCAATTTCCATGTAAGGCAAAAGGATCGCCACTGCCTTTTTCATCACACGCGCGCTCTTGACCACCTGCGGAAGAAACATTTTTCCCGCGCCAAAAAGGTCACCCACCACATTCATTCCGGCCATGAGAGGCCCCTCAATGATGGCCAAAGGTTTGTCATATTTTTGACGAGCTTCTTCGACATCCACTTCGAGATAATCCACGATTCCTTTGATGAGAGCGTGAGAAAGTCGCTCCTCGACATTTTCCTGACGCCATGAGGCGTCGTCTTTTGTTTGAGTTTTATCCTTTTGTTTAACGGATTCCGCAAAATGAACCAGACGCTCTGTGGCATCTGGGCGACGATTCAACAAAACGTCTTCAACTAATTCTAGGAGATCCTTTGGGATTTCTTCATAAATGGCTAACTGCCCTGCATTGACAATTCCCATATCCATTCCAGCCTGGACCGCATGATATAAAAACGCGGAGTGCATCGCTTCGCGAACCACATTGTTTCCACGAAATGAAAAAGAAATATTGCTGACACCGCCACTTACTTTGCAATGAGGTAAAGTCGCTTTGATTTTGCGAACGGCTTCAATAAAATTGACGGCATAATTATTATGTTCTTCGATCCCCGTGCCTACGGTCAAAATATTAGGATCAAAAATAATATCCGTGGGAGAAAAACCAATTTCACGGGTCAAAAGATGATATGCACGAGTGCATATTTCCACCTTGCGTTCGACGGTATCCGCTTGGCCCATTTCATCAAAGGCCATGACGACCACCCCTGCCCCATAACGTTTGATTAAACGCGCATGATGTTTGAATGTTTCTTCTCCTTCTTTGAGACTGATCGAATTAACTACTGCCTTTCCTTGGATACATTTTAGTCCAGCTTCGATCACGGACCATTTCGAACTGTCAACCATGAATGGAACACGCGCAATTTCAGGTTCAGCAGCGATATAATGCAAAAAGGTAACCATGACCTTCTCTGAATCAAGCAATCCCTCATCCATATTGACGTCGACCAGATTGGCGCCGCCTTCAACTTGTTGACGTGCGATCCTCCATGCTTCCTCATATTTACCTTCACGAATAAACTTGGCAAACTTGGGTGAGCCAGTCACGTTGGTGCGTTCACCGACGAGGATAAAGTTGCTTTCTGGACGAATGACTAATGGTTCAAGACCGCTGAATCGTGTGAGTGGTTCAAGGATGGGCGGTTGACGTGGTTGAAGGTCTTCTACGGCCTCAGCAATCGCCTTGATATGCGCGGGAGTGGTTCCACAACAGCCTCCCACTATATTAAGCCAACCGTTCTTTGCAAAATCCATTAAAGAAGATGCCATTTGCTCGGGTGTTTCATCGAATCCACCAAAAGCATTTGGAAGTCCGGCATTAGGATAACAATGGGTATAGATCGGCGCTAAAGAAGATAATTCCTCAACATACTGCCTCATTTTTTCTGGACCCAAAGCGCAATTGATTCCTACCGCCAACAATTTGGCATGAGAAATCGAATACCAAAATGCTTCCAACGTTTGACCGGAAAGGGTGCGACCGCTGGCATCTGTAATTGTCACTGAAGCAATCACAGGCACTCGTGCTCCGTATTCCTCAAAATACTTTTCAATCGCAAAAAGCGCTGCCTTCAGATTCAGCGTATCAAAAGTGGTTTCCGGTAAAAGAAGATCCACCCCTCCATCCATCAGCCCACGAATCTGCTCATAATAAGCCTCTACCAATTGATCGTAAGTCACTGCGCGAAAAGCCGCGTTATTCACATCTGGCGACATGGAAGCCGTCCGATTAGTGGGACCGATTGCTCCCGCGACGAATCGTGAGCGTTTAGGATTCTTAAGAAGAGCGGATTTCACTGCTTTTCTAGCCACTCGTGCTGCTGCCAAGTTCAGGTTATAAACCTGTTCTTCCATCTGATAGTCTGCCATGGAGATGGCGTTGGAATTAAAGGTATTTGTTTCAATGATTTGAGCGCCTGCATCCAAAAATTGGGTATGAATTTCTTCAACAATTTCTGGACGCGTGATTG
>CAYVFJ010000222.1:0-4479 GCA_964450905.1 uncultured Verrucomicrobiota bacterium | reverse complement strand
ATTGTCCACCGACAAATTCGATCGTTATTTTGTATTCGCCCCAGGCTCTCTGGAACTGCTTTCTAAACTTGTCTCACAACAAAAGGGACTCATTGCTCTTACCTTTCATTTCGGAAATTGGGAGTGGTTAAGTCTTGCCTGGGGACTTGCGGGATACCCAGCCGTCGCTGTCTCTCAACCAATTAAAAACCCACGCGTTGAAGCGCTCTTTCGCATGAATCGCGAACAAGCAGGACATCAACTCATTTTTCGTCGTCATGCGGCACGTCAACTTTATAAAACTCTTAAACAAAAGAAAACCATTGGATTGTTGGTCGATCTCAATTCTTCCGTCGAAGAGGGAGGATCTTTTTTTGATTTTTTTGGATTGCCCGCGCTCACCACACAAATTGTGGGACTTCTTGCCCTACGAACCGGCGCGCCTATTGTTTGTTCGATTGCTTACCCTCAAGAAGATCAACGTTATCGGATTGAGATTGGCCCGGAAATAACCTACGATCCAAAGGCTTCTTCCGATAACGAAATCCGTCGAATCACTCAACAATGGCTGAATCACTGTGAAACAGTTGTTCGAAAACATCCGGAATACTGGATGTGGATGTATAAACGCTGGAAAGTTCGCCCTACACCAGGAATAGAACGATATCCTTTTTATTCCTTTTACGATCCTAAAATACGTCCATGATAGGATGAAACGGGTTAGGGGTGAGTCATTTGTTCCGGTTTGACAATGGTGTCATATTCTTTACCACTCAAGTATCCCAATTTTAAACAAGCCTCTCGTAGACTTGTGTTTTCGTGATGAGCAGTTTTGGCAACTTTCGATGCTTTGTCATAACCAATTTTAGGGCTGAGTGCAGTCACCAACATCAGCGAGTTCTTCACATAATCATTAATTTTTGCCAGATTAGGCTGAAGACCTTGGATGCAATAATCAACAAATCCGTGGCATACATCTTTGATTAAACGAACCGAATGAAGAAAATTAAAGATCATGACCGGTTTAAATACATTCAATTCGAAGTTGCCTTGAGACCCTGCAAAACCAATCGCGGCATCGTTGCCCATCACCTGAACACAAACCATAGTCATCGCTTCACACTGAGTAGGATTAACTTTGCCCGGCATGATCGACGAGCCAGGTTCGTTTTCAGGGAGATTTAATTCACCTAGTCCACAACGTGGACCTGAACCTAACCACCGGATGTCGTTAGCGATTTTCATAAGTGAAGAGGCGAGAGTCTTCAGAGCGCCGCTGGCCATCACCATTTCGTCATGCGCAGAAAGCGCAGCAAATTTATTTGGGTGCGATCGGAAAGGTAATTTTGTTAGTTCAGCAATTTTTGCCGCTGCGCGTTGGGCAAACTCTGGATGTGCATTGAGACCTGTCCCCACAGCCGTGCCGCCAATAGCCAAATCGCATAAATCGGGTAATACAGATCGGATACGGGATATATCCCGGTCAATCAGAGCCACATAACCTGAAAATTCCTGACCCAATGTTAAAGGAGTTGCATCTTGTAAATGAGTGCGACCAATTTTAACAATGTCACGAAATTCCGTAGCTTTGGTATCAAGCGCGTCTCGCAACTGCTTCAACTGAGGTAGAAGTTTGGTTTCCAATTCAATAACTGCTGCAACATGCATTGCGGCAGAAAATACATCATTGGAAGATTGCGACATATTCACGTCGTCATTCGGATGAATCGGTGTTTTGCTGCCCATTTTGCCGCCAGCCATTTCAATGGCACGATTAGAAATCACCTCATTGACGTTCATATTGGTCTGAGTGCCACTACCGGTTTGCCAGACGCGCAGAGGAAAATGTTCATTTAACTTTCCTGAAATGACTTCATCACTCGCTTGCACAATCCATTTCGCTTTCTCTGAAGAAAGTTTTCCGAGATCTTGATTCACGAGGGCAGCAGCTTTTTTAATCATACCGAGCGCGCCTATGAGTTCGAGCGGCATGATATCGTGGCCGATATTAAAATGGACAAGAGAACGAGCTGTTTGCGCGCCATAATAACGATCGGCGGGCACTTCAATAGCACCCATGCTATCACTTTCAATACGTGTTTGTTGCTTCACAGAAGAGAGAGGTTGCATTTCTGAACAGAAAATTTTTATGAAAGTAATGTAAACGCCAAAGAAATTGGCCGTTGGCAAGATGCTCTTTTTAGGATGACCAATCTCCACGAGATTATAGAAGACAAACTGAAAGTCAATTCTGAATGGTAAGTTTTTGCGCATGTTCGCATTTGCAACTATATCTTTGTATCAACATCGGTACTGACAAAAATTTCATCCATACAATAAAGAGAGACGGTCGAATTTCCTTTCTTAGTTTTGGTTATGATTCAATATCATGCCGACCCGTTGATATATATTTATGAAAAGTTTCTATTCTGCCAGCTTATTACTCATGTTTTTTAGCAATTTGTCGTCGGCATTGAATTATGTCTTTCAGGCCATGATGGCTCGAAATTTGACAACATCCGATTTCGGCTTGATGGATGCCCTCTTTAGTTTGATGGGTTTCTTATCATTGCCTGTGGTGATCTATGCGAACGTCTTGGCGCGTTCATGGGCAGAATTGGCAAATGCTTCGCGACATGAAGAAGTCAACCGCTTTTGGTATGCCTCACTCATTGCCGTTGGGATTTATTGTTTGATGAGCACGTTTATTCTTCTAGGGACAGTTTCCTGGTTTGCTCAATATTTAAAAACATCGAACTTAACGGTTGTTAGAGTGGCGATCGTTGGAGCCGCTTTAGGCGCTATCTTTGGACTTGTCAATCCATGGGTCATGGCTCGGCAATGGTTTTTGTCTCTTGCTTTAGGAGGCGTGATGGGTGTTCTACTGAGAATTGGCATCGGATGGATGGGGATTCAATGGCACATGCCTCTAAGCAGCGCTGTCTTGGCCACAGCTATTTATGGAGGTGTTTTGATTGTTCTTATTTTTTGGAAAACGTCACGACCAACATGGAATCAATTGCCCTTTAAAAAACTTTTATTCTCTCGACAGGAATATCTTGCCCCTATTTTGGTTACTCTTTCTTTATTTTGTATTTCGGGTATGGACACTTTGATTGTTCGCCGACTTTACGACCCTGATCAACAGGGTGTTTTTGCGCAAGTCATGAAACTTGGGCGGATTATTTTTTTTCTGATCAGTCCAGTCGCCCTTGTTATCTTTCCAAAAACAGCCACTTCTTTTGGATTAAGTGAATCGAGCCAGGGGAGGGGGATTGTGCGTCGAGCCTTACTTTTGGGAGGGATCATTTTGATGATCGCAGCTACCTTGATTTCTGTCTGGGCGCCCTTTTGCTTTCAATTATTGAGAGGTTATTCCGATCCAACATCGGTTGCTTACTTGCGTGTAGCGGTCTGGTGTCTGATTCCATTATCTCTGTGTCAATTGATTCTCCCTTCGCTCTTTGCCAGACGTCAGGAAAGATATTTACTCGAATTTACATTATTATCTTTTTTATTACCGATAGGAATTGTTCTTTTTCCGAGCAACTTATTTCAAGTCTTCTTTGTAGAAGGTTTTGTGGGCATTCTTCTTCTGGGCTTTATGGGATGGCGCTTAAGATCTGCGATTCAACAATAGAAGCAACCTAAGCTTTATCTAACGATGAAACGGTGATGATAATTTTTTGCGTAAAACTCACGGAAAGAAGCGTCCTTAAGACGCAACCACCATTTCGTGTTTTGATGATACCATTCGATGGTTGCGGCTAATCCTTGTTTGAAATTGATTTTAGGTTTCCATCCTAGTTTCTGTCGCGATTTGGTTGTATCCACCGCATAACGCCGATCGTGACCCGGACGATCTTTTACATGCTGAATGAGAGTATCCGGTTTTCCAAGATTTTTTAAAATCTCTCTGACAATCAACAAATTGGGTGGCTCAGAACCTATTCCAAAATTATAAATCTCACCGGAACATCCATGTTCGAGTGCTAGGAAAACTCCGCGACAATGATCTTCCACATGAATCCAATCTCGCCGCTGTCGGCCATCTCCATAAATTGGCAATGGAATATTATGCAACGCGTGGGTAATCATTAAGGGAATCAATTTTTCAGGAAATTGATAAGGACCGTAGTTATTGGTGCAACGTGTGATCACCACATTCTGACCATGCGTGCGATGGGCGGCTAAACAGCAGAGATCCGCGGATGCTTTGCTTGCGGAATAAGGAGAGCTAGGCAAAAGAGGCGCGTCCTCACGAGCGTGCCCTTTGCCAGGGATCGATCCATAAACTTCGTCCGTCGAGATTTGAACAAACCTTTGCACCTTCGCTGCTCGGGCGGCGTCCAGAAGATTTTGGGTTCCAAAAATATTGGTACGGATAAAAGCTGACGCATCGTGGACACTTCGGTCCACATGACTTTCAGCGGCAAAATTAACAACCACATCCGGGTGTTGTCGTCGAACAAGATCATGTATCGCGGGCGCCGCAATATC
>CAYVFJ010000221.1:0-5251 GCA_964450905.1 uncultured Verrucomicrobiota bacterium | reverse complement strand
ATGGATTTTCAAGTTCTTCAATCCAAAAATTTGGTGGCGGAACATTTTGTTTCGGACTTCAATTTTATTTCCATCACCACCATCGCTCTTCTTCTCTTTTGTGGTGCGGTTGGAAAGTCCGCTCAATTTCCGTTACACATTTGGTTGCCAGACGCCATGGAAGGGCCTACCCCCGTTTCCGCGTTGATTCACGCTGCTACCATGGTCGCTGCTGGGATTTACATGTTGTGCAGAATTTATTTTATTTTATCTCTATCGCCTATTGCTTTGGAGGTGATTGCGTGGATCGGTGGAATCACCGCTCTCTTAGCAGCGCTTTGGGCCATCGCGCAAGATGATATCAAACGGGTGCTCGCCTATTCTACCCTCAGTCAACTGGGTTATATGGTGATGGCGGTAGGGTTGGCTTCTCCTGCTGCAGCCATGTTTCACTTGAGCACGCACGCTTGTTTTAAAGCGCTCCTCTTTCTCGCAGCGGGCAGTGTGATTGTCGCTCTTCATCACGAACAAAATATATGGCAGATGGGTGGGCTTCTGAAAAAGAAACCTTTTACAGGATTTATCTTCCTTTTCGGTCTTTTTGCTTTATGCGGGATCCCTATGTTTTCAGGTTCACTTTCAAAAGATCAAATCCTTCATCAAGCTTATCTTCATCATCCACCTCTTTTTCTGATTGGAGTTTTTACCGCTTTTCTAACCGCTTTTTATATGGGCCGTTTGTTTATAGTCGCTTTCTTAGGAAACCCACGAAATCCAACGGTCGAACATACTCGAAGAACAGATCCTGTCATGATGCTACCCATGTGTATTCTATTCATTTTCAACGTCGCCTACCCCTGGAACCATTCCTTTATTCATTCATGTCTTGATTCACTTCAAGGGACAGTCCACGCGCACCTTTCAATGCCTCTCCATTTTCTTTTCATTCTCATTCCCTTATTAGGTCTCGTAAGCGCTTTTGCTCTTTACTGGAATGCAACAACCGACACATTGGCTGCTCCTTTACGTCGAATCCTTGTGTCAAAATTTTGTTTCGACGAAATCTATGACTATGGCGTTCAACGGATCCAAGGGACATTCACAGCGATCCTAAATTTGTTTGATACCTGGATCATCGACGGTCTTTGTGTCAAAGGAGTTTCGCTCACTATGCTTTGCTCTGGTTATTTTATTCGTTGCTTTCAAACCGGCAACCTTCAAACGTATGTCATCCTACTGGGGATTGCCACCGTAGCGCTCATTTACTGGGCTGCCATGCGATAGAAAACAAACCCTTTTGAACTACAGGCTGTAAGAATTTCTAATTTTTAACTTCTAACTTCTAATTGGTTAAGTCCATGCTTTCCTTCATTATTTGGCTTCCTATCGTTGCGGCATTTTTTCTTTTTTTGACACCGATTAAGGAAGTCAAACTTGCCCGTTTTATTTCTGTGCTAACCATGTTGGTTGTGCTCTTGCTTTCCTTTTATATTTTTATCCAAACTTCTGTTTCCTCCCCCGATTATTTGTTCGAAACCCGAAGGACATGGGTTTCTGACCTTGGAATTTCGTATCATCTTGGAGTGAACCGCTTAAGCGCGATCCTCATTCTGCTCAGCACACTGGTGGGCGCAGGATCTATCATCATTGCTCAGGTCAAACATCATGCACGCCATTTTTATGCTCTCGGCTTGATTATGATTGGGGGAATGATAGGAGCTTTTGCTTCTCTGGATCTTTTCTTCATTTATATTTTTCATGAATTCGCTCTGATCCCGACCTTTATTCTGATTGGCCTATGGGGTTCAGAAAAAAAGCGGGTTGCCTCAATGAAAATCACCCTTTATTTAGGTCTTGGAAGCATCGTTCTTCTTTTGGGATTACTGGGGCTTTATCTGAAGGCTGGAGGGAATACCTTCGATCTTGTGACATTAAAAAATCGTCTCATCATTTCCCCTTTGGCGAAAGAAATTCAAATTTATCTTTTTGCTATTCTTTTCCTTGGTTTTGGAATTCTCATCTCTGTTTTTCCATTCCACACATGGGCGCCTATGGGTTACGGAGAAGCGCCTTCTCTAGCTTCGATGATTCATTCTGGTGTGATTAAGAAATTTGGTCTCTATGGTTTGATGGTGATTGCTGTGCCACTTTTGCCGGAAGGCTTTCAATATTGGAAACCTTGGATCATCTGGATGACCGTTGGTAACTTGATTTATTGCGGGTACGTTGCCATGCAACAAAAAGATTTGCGCTATATGTTGGCTTATTCAAGTGTTTCACACATGGGATACGCGCTCCTTGCTTTGGTCGCTCATACCACCGTTGCCATTCAGGGATTCACTCTCTTTTTATTTGCTCATGGTCTAAGCTCCGCGGCAGGATTTGGAATCGCTGGTTATAGTCGGGATCAAACAGGAACTTCCTGGATGTCGAACTTGGGAGGTCTTGCCCGAAAGACACCTTTCGCAGCTAGTGTTTTTACCATGATCGCTCTTGCAGGATGCGGACTGCCTGGTTTTGCCAATTTCCCAGCCGAACTCATGATTCTTTTGGGAAGTTTCCATGACTACCCTCGAACAACGATCTTAGCAGGATGGACTGTTGTGATTTCCGCAGTTTATATGTTGCGAGCGGTACGCAGGGTATTTCTGGGACCTCCATTCGCACAAGAAGATTCGGTTCATGATGTGGATGGCACTCGAAGAAAAGCTTTTATCCTGCTTCTTGCCGTGCTTTTGCTCGGTGGTTTTTGGCCTCATGCCATTCTCGGAAAATCTCCTTCAACAAATCTTAAAACATCGACCGTTTCTAAACCCGAAATTCCGAAGAAATAAAAGATGAACTTTTCTATCATGCGTTGGGATTTGGCTGTGGCTGGGCTTGCAATCATCTTTCTTCTTGCAGACTTATTTGTCCCAAAAATCTCCAAACAAAAACTTGGATGGGCTGCTGCCGGAAGTCTCGGTTTTTTTCTTCTCTTAAGTTTATTAGGAAAAAATGGCCTTCCCACCCATGCCTTCCACATGGAAACCGCTCATGGTTTTTATTTACTGGATCGGCTGGCTATTTGGATCAAGCAATTTTCGATGTTAGCCACTCTTTTGACCATTTTGATGTCCCTTCGATTTTGGAATCAAGATGAAGATCATCTCGGCGAATACATCTTTCTTCAACTCATCGCTTGTCTAGCCATGATGCTGATATCGAGTGTCACCGATTTCTTTTCGCTCTTTGTGTCCCTGGAGCTGATGACCCTATGTTTTTATATCCTGGTTAGTTTTCAACGTAAGAATACTTTATGTTTGGAAGCTGGACTAAAATACCTGATTTACGGAGCTCTTTCCTCGGGAATTTTGCTTTACGGAATTACGCTGATCTATGGAGCCAGCAACGAAATTCAATTTAAAGCGATTGCCAAATATGCTGCTTCCCATAGAGAGTCCACTTTACTTTTGACAGGACTTTTGCTGACGCTTGTGGGGATCGGTTTCAAAATCTCTGCCGTCCCCTTTCAATGGTGGACGCCCGATGTTTATGAAGGAGCGCCTGCTCCGACTGTGGCGCTTCTTTCGATGGGCTCCAAAGCTGCAGGTTTTGTTCTATTGATTCGTATCTTGATCGAAACTTTTCCCGCTTTTAGGCGGGATTGGTTTCCCCTTATTTGTGTTGCTTCAGGAGCTTCGATTTTGGTGGGAAATTTGGGAGCGCTTACACAAAATAATTTGAAACGATTGATGGGTTATTCGAGCATCAGTCACACCGGATATATGCTTTTAGGTATTGCCGCGTGGAATACAGATTTATCCATGGGCTTATCGGCCATCCTCTATTATTTACTCGGATACTTACTTGCAAATGCCCTTGTCTTCGGAGTGATATGTGAAACGTCCTCCGAAAATCCACGACAAGAAATTCGCGCCTACGCTGGACTAGGAACACGCTCATCATGGAACGCTGCGGCATTAACTCTCGGTTTTCTTTCGCTGGCTGGCATCCCGCCCCTTGCTGGATTCTTCGGCAAATTTCTTCTTTTTTCCACAGCATTAAATCAAAATCTGATTCTCCTATTGGCGTTGGCTGTCATTGGTGTGATCTGTTCCCTTTACTATTATCTCAGCGTGATTCGAACAATCTATTTTTCTAAAACTTCAGAAGTTTATCAACCCTTGATCACGGCTCGTTCTACCCGATGGATTTTTGGATTGCTCATGATCCTGATCATCTTTGTTGGATTTTATCAGGCGCCCTGGTGGCAATCTTCCGTGATGGCGATCCGCGCCTTACAGCCATAAACGATTAGTCTTTGAAAATTTTCTCTACAATCCGAATGGTCGTTTGACGACCGAGTTCTGCAATGGATGTCGTTAGAGGGATTTCTTTGGGACAAGCATGCACACAATTTTGAGCGTTTCCACAATCCGCAATGCCTCCTTGACCCATCACTGCTTCCAAACGCTCGTTTTTATTCATCTCGCCTGTTGGATGAGAGTTAAAAAGCACCACCGCGTTCATCACGGCTGCTCCCATAAAATCGGATCGCGGATTGATTTGTGGGCAGACCTCTAAACAACAACCACAACTCATGCATCGAGAAAGTGAATAGGCCATCTGCTGATCTTCCGGAGATATTTTTGGGCCAGGCCCTAAATCATAACTTCCGTCTACTGGAATCCATGCTTTAACTTTCTTAAGATTTTCAAACATCGATTGACGATCCACCCAAAGATCTCGCACCAACGGAAATTTTGTCATCGGCTCCAAACGAATGGGTTGCTCAAGTTGATCGACTAAAGCAGTGCAAGATTGTCTTACTTTGCCATTCACAAGCATGGTGCAAGCGCCACAAACTTCTTCTAAACAATTACATTCCCAACTCACGGGTGTCGTCCTATTTCCATCTGAAGTGACAGGTTGTTCAGCAATCCGTTGAAGCAAGGTAATCACATTCATTCTTTGTTCGTACGGAATGGAGAACGATTCCCATCGAAAAGGCGTTTTAGGGTTCTCCTGACGTTTCACCCGAATTTCAACTGTCCGTTGATTAATCATTTTTTGTATAATCTCTTACTTGAGGTTCAAGCAAACTGGTGTCTACTTTTTCGTAGCTGATTTTTGGTCCAGAACCATTTCCATATTCTGCGAGGGTGGTCTTTAACCACTTTTCATTATTTGCTTTCCATTTTGCATAAAAAGCTTGGTATTCAGATGTTTTTTTACGTTCCTCGTCGGATTGTCCTGGTTTAGGTGGAGGCGGCTCAAAAAATGGAAAATC
>CAYVFJ010000220.1:0-3409 GCA_964450905.1 uncultured Verrucomicrobiota bacterium | reverse complement strand
AGAGAAAAGGATTGTTTTTCAATGATTGCGAAAAATAAAAATCCTGCTAGGATCATCATGTGGCCAAGCGAATATCACATCACTCGCACGCAACTCTTCAGTTGGCAGCTCTCTCTACAAGAACACCGCATATCGAGTGGGTTCCCAATACGGATGTTTATGAAACTGATTCTTCCTTCACCGTGCGTATTGAACTCGGCGGCGTTCGTGGAGAAGATATCCGGGTGGGGATTACGGATAGAACCCTTATTGTAAGAGGATGTCGTCATGATCCTCATCGAACCAAACATTGTTATTTTCGGCAAATGGAGATTCATTACGGTATTTTTGAAAGACGTCTGGCCCTTCCAAAAAATGTGGATATCAAACATGTTCAATCAAAATATCAGAACGGTTTCTTGATCGTGGAACTGTCTAAACTTGTTCCATCAAAACTAACCTCTCATGGATCACGCGTTGGCATGAGGTGAGGTTTTCATCCGCAAATTGATTTTATGTTTCTCATGTCTAAATCCAAATCGAAAATCGTATCTATCGAATCTCAACATGAAGAAGTCGTGCCCCTTCCTGGAGAAGACATGCATGGCGCTCAAGAATATGAAGAGACGACTCCCAAAATTCTGCCTGTATTGCCTTTGAGCGATGTCGTTGTTTTTCCATACATGGTGGCGCCTCTTTTGGTTTCAGCAAAATCATCCATTCAACTGATTGATGAAGTCGTTGCAAGCAATCGTTTGCTCGTATTAGTGCTTCAGCACAAGCCCGATATTGAAGAACCCACGTCCAAAGATTTATATGGTTTTGGTTGTTCGGCGCGTATTTTAAAAATGCTCAAGTTTCCAGACGAAACAGTTCGAGTTCTTGTTCAGGGACTCAAACGCGTTAAAATCGCGCGTTACGAAAGTGGCACGCCATTTATTCGCGCGCAAATTGTGTCCGTTGAAGAACAGTTGGAAAAAGGCATTGAACTGGAAGCTCTGACTCGGAATGCCACAAAATTATTTCAGGAAATCATTGCTCTTTCGCCCAATCTTCCGGACGAACTCAAAGTGGCTCTTGTGAACATGGAAGATTCAAGTAAGTTATCGGATTTAATCGCGGCCAACCTCAGCATTTCGTTGACAGAAAAACAAAAGTTTCTTGAAGTCCCAAAAGTTAAAGAGAGACTCTCTCTTTTAACATCCCTTCTTAAAAAAGAATTGGACGTCTTACAGCTTGGCACTGAAATTCAAAATAAAGTTTCTACAGCGCTGACTAAAACTCAGCGAGAATATTTTTTGCGTGAGCAAATGCGACAGATCCAAAAGGAACTGGGTGAAGGTGAAAGCGTGGGATCAGAAATCAAGGAGTTAAGTGCAAAGATTGAACAGGCTCATATGACGGAAGAAGCAAAAAAAGTTGCGACCAAAGAATTAGATCGATTAGAGAATATTCCACCGGTGTCCGCGGAATATACGGTGGTGCGTAATTATCTCGACTGGTTGATCTCTATGCCTTGGTCCAAAAAAACTGAGGACAATTTGGATATTAGACGAGCACGCAAGATCCTTGATGAAGATCATTACGCGCTCAAAAATATCAAAGAGCGAGTCTTGGAACATTTGGCTATTCTTAAGCTCAAGCCAGATAAAAAGGGTCCTATTCTTTGTTTTGTAGGCCCGCCTGGCGTAGGCAAGACTTCTTTGGTGATGAGTATCGCGCGCGCGTTAGGACGCAAATTTGTGCGTATTTCTTTGGGAGGTGTGCGTGATGAAGCTGAAATCCGAGGGCATCGTCGCACGTATGTAGGGGCGTTGCCAGGACGCATCATTCAAGGACTGCGCAAAGTGGAAACCAATAATCCGGTCTTTATGCTTGATGAGATCGACAAAGTAGGAACCGACTTTCGTGGGGATCCTTCCTCAGCCCTGTTGGAAGTGTTGGATCCCACCCAAAATTCGACCTTTTCTGATCATTACCTGGAGTTATCTTTTGATCTGTCGCATGTTTTGTTTGTGACCACGGCCAACTGGTTGGATCCCGTTCCTCCAGCTCTCAAGGACCGAATGGAAGTAATCGAAATTTCAGGTTATACAGATGATGAGAAGCTGAAAATCGCAACCGATTATTTAGTTCCTCGTCAGCGGGAAGAACACGGATTGCAACCTCATCAAATTCACATTCTGGTGCCTACCCTTCGTAAATTGATTGAGGATTATACCCGAGAAGCGGGTGTTCGTAATTTAGAACGTGAAATCGCGTCCGTTTGTCGAAAGATTGGGCGTCAGATCGTGGAAGGTAAACATCGTCGCGTGACAGTGCATCCAAGCGATTTGCATCAGTTGCTGGGACCAAAAAGATTTTATTTTGATGTGGCCGAACGTACCTCCGAAACGGGTGTGGCCATCGGTCTTGCCTGGACGCCCGTGGGTGGAGAAATTCTTTTTATCGAAGCAACTCGTATGAAAGGGAAAGGATTGCTCACCCTCACGGGTTCACTCGGGGAAGTGATGCAAGAATCGGCGCAGGCAGCCTTGAGTTATGTCAAATCACACGCGCGTCATCTGCAAATTCCCCAGGAAGATTTTGAAAAACATGATATTCATGTTCATGTTCCAAGTGGAGCAACTCCCAAAGATGGACCTTCCGCAGGGGTCACTCTGGCTGTGGCATTGGCTTCTCTTTTTACACGACGCAAAGTTCATCCTCACCTTGCGATGACCGGTGAAATCAGTTTAAGAGGAAAGATTTTGGCAGTAGGCGGAATTAAAGAAAAAATCTTGGCAGCCGTGCGTTCGGGCATTCGAGTGATTATTTTACCCGATAAAAATATGCGCGATTTAGAAGAGGTGCCAAAGGATGTCCGTCGAAAACTCAAATTTTCTCCCGTTAAAACAGTGGCTGAAGCCTTTACGCAAGCTTTAGAAAACTAATTTTAACCCATTGAAGAAAGTCTGTTATTTTGCTTTTTACGTTCTTATCCCCCTTTGTGGAGGATTTGTATCTCTTTACGGAAAAGTCTCTCCAGCAGTTGCTTCTCAGGACGCCACACCGATCGTGCGTCGCGTCATGCAAGCGTGTCCATCAGGCGATTGGATTTTTTCAGCCGTCTTAACCACCAAGATGTCTTCATCAAAAAAAGAAGCTTTTCCAAAGGGAGAAATGACCGTAAAACCGGTCCAACCGAATGAGCGACAGATCGCGATTCGGCTTCAATCTTCAAAGGATCATATTTATATTTCATATCGAGCCACAGACAAAAAGGGTGTTGTGGAAGGGATAAGAATGACTCTTACGCAAGCGACCAATCAAATTGAGTTAACAGATCTTGTCACAAATAGTTTAGTTAAAGATTTGGAACAGGCGTTTATGGGATCTGTATTTAGCATGGAAGATATTTCACTCATTTTTTTCTCTTGGAAAACTCAGG
>CAYVFJ010000219.1:0-5627 GCA_964450905.1 uncultured Verrucomicrobiota bacterium | reverse complement strand
TGACTCGGGCGAAAGCAAGACGCGAAGTGTTGGATTTTAGTCAATTTAGCGAGAATGATCTTGTGGTTCATGTTCATCATGGGATTGGACGTTTTCTTGGAATTCGAAAAGTGGAAACAGCCGGTCGTGAACAAGAGGTTCTCACATTGGAATACGACGGAGGCGCTTTGCTTTATGTTCCTTTGGAGCAGGCGCATCTGGTTGGACGATATGTGGGAGTTGGAAGGGCTACGCCATCTTTGGATCGGTTGGGAGGTAAACGTTGGGGAAAAGCGGCCGCACAGGCCCAAAGAGCTGTCATGGATTACGCGGCCAAACTTTTAGAAATTCAGGCGGAACGCCAATCTTGTGAGGGAGGTTTTGCTTTCGCATCAGACAACGAATGGCAGAAAGAATTTGAAGAATCTTTTTTATACAAACCAACTCCAGATCAAGAAACCGCGATCATCGACGCGAAGAAAGATATGGAATCCGAAAAACCAATGGATCGTTTGATTTGTGGAGATGTAGGTTTTGGTAAGACGGAGGTGGCTATTCGAGCTGCTTTTAAAGCAGTGATGAGTGGCAAACAAGTCGCTGTTCTTGCTCCTACAACGGTGCTCGCTCAACAGCATGAACGCACCTTTCGAGAACGAATGGCGGATTATCCTGTAAGAATCGATTTACTCAGTCGTTTTCGCACCAAAACTCAACAACAAAAAACAATCATGGAGGCTCGTGAAGGACGCGTGGATGTTCTGATCGGCACGCATCGACTTTTACAGCCAGACGTCGCCTTTAAAGATCTTGGTCTCGTGGTGGTTGATGAAGAACAACGGTTTGGGGTGAAACATAAGGAACGATTTAAAGAAACTTTTAAGCTCATCGATATTCTTACGCTTTCCGCCACGCCAATCCCGCGCACTCTTTATCTCTCCATCGTTGGCGCAAAGGATATCAGTATCATCGAAACTCCACCCCTCAATCGTCTGCCGGTTGAGACCTTGATTGCTCCCTACGATGAACGTCTCATTCGTTCTGCGATCGAACGTGAAGTGACAAGAGGCGGACAAGTTTATTTTTTGCATAATCGTGTTCAATCCATCCAGCGAGTGAGAGATCGTATCAAGGAACTTGTGCCTCAAGCGCGCGTGGAGATTGGTCATGGCCAAATGGATGAAGATGATTTAGAGGCTGTGATGATGCGGTTTGTGAGCGGTGAAATCGATGTATTGGTCGCCACCACCATTATCGAAAGCGGTTTGGATATTCCTCAAGCAAATACCATCATCATTGATCGCGCAGACCGATTTGGTCTGGCAGATTTATATCAGCTTCGTGGACGAGTCGGACGGAGTCAGACGAAGGCTTATGCTTATTTGCTTTTACCACGACATATGATGATCGAAACTCATGCTCGCAAGCGAGTCAGCGCGATTAAACAATATAGTCACTTGGGAGCCGGTTTTAAGATTGCGATGCGAGATTTAGAAATACGCGGCGCTGGAAATATTTTAGGAACAGAACAAAGCGGTCACGCGACTGCCATTGGTTTTGAGCTTTATTGTCGGCTTCTTAAACAGACCATTGCCCAAATGAAAGGAGAAAAGATTGCCCCACGCATCGAGGTCAAGATTCATTTAGATTTTTTGCCCATGTCCGAGGATCATGCAACGGACGGAATCGGCGCGTATATTCCTCGTTCTTGTATGTCGGACACAAGGCAACGAATTGAGGCTTATCGACATTTGGCGGAAGTCCACACGGTCGATGAATTAAATTTATTAAAAAATGGGTGGCAAGATCGTTTCGGAAAATTGCCCGCGCCTCTTTTACTTCTCCTGGACTTAACTCGTATTCGGCTTGCCGCGGCTTCCGTAGGGATTTCTAGCGTGGAGGTAGAAGAAGAAAAGGTGCTTCTTCAAAAGGGAGAAAGTTATATCATGATGGGCAGTAAATTTCCTCGTTTGACACGCTCAGCAAAGAGAGAAAAAAGAAATCATCCAAGCGCAAAGTTAGCGCAAATTCTCCAGTTAATTCAACTGGGCAGAATCGACAAAAATGAGGTCTTAGGATCTGGTATCGCAAAAAATGATGTGATAGTCTAATCGTTTATGGATTTTCCTAATTGGATGAAAGCAGTTATTTTGGGGGCGGTCGAAGGGTTGACAGAGTTCTTACCCGTTTCGTCGACGGGACATCTCATGGTGTTCGGCAAATGGCTGAACTTTAACTCGGAACTATTTATAATATTCATTCAAATAGGCGCGCTGGCCGCCGTATGGTGGTTGTTTCGTCAAAGGTTATTCCAGATGGTTCGATGGAATTTGTCCGAAAATCGTCACGGCAAACGTCTTTGTGTCAATGTAACGCTCGCCTTTCTTCCCGCTCTTTTCATGGGCTACCTTTTAAAGGATTGGGATCGCAGTTCAATCTCTGTGATTGCCTGGGCTTTGATAGTGGGTGGAATAGCCATTCTCGTGATTGAAAGTTTAAGATTACAGGGAAAAATAGATCGTTTAGAAGGAATCACACCGCAACTTGCGCTGTTGATAGGCGTCGGTCAGTGTCTTTCCTTGTGTCCAGGGGTTTCGCGTTCTGGCGCAACGATGATGACAGGTTTAGCGGTAGGACTTTCTCGCGCTGTGATCGCGGAATTTACATTTTTACTCGCGGTGCCGACGATGACAGCCGCGGCGACTTACGAATTGTGGAAATATCGGAGCGAACTTTCGGGAGATATGATAGGACTATTGGGGATCGGTTTTTTAACTTCATTTGTGGTGGCTTGGGTTGTGGTGAAATGGTTCATTCATTTTGTTCAGAATCATACCTTCGAAGGATTGGCCTGGTACCGAATTGCGGCAGGAATTTTTCTACTGATTCTTGATGGGAGGTTGTATTTTTAGCATGAGAAGGGTAGTCTCCTGTGTTTTATGTTAACGACCGACCTTGAAATTCCGGATGTCATTTCACGAACCGCGAAGCAAGGCGATCTGGCCACTGAACCTTTGGTTCTTAACTTGGGACCGTCTCATCCAAGTACCCACGGAGTTTTGCGAATCATTGTAGAATTGGATGGAGAAATCATCGCCAAAGCCACACCGGATATTGGTTATCTTCATCGCGGCGATGAAAAAATCGCGGAGAACATGACGTATACCCAGTTCATCCCTTATACCGATCGATTGGATTACCTGGCGCCGCTCGCTAATAATGTGGCTTACGTTCTTGCAGTTGAAAAACTTTTGGGAATTCAAGAGCAATTACCGTCACGTTGTCAGTATATTCGTGTGATGTGTTGCGAATTAGCAAGAATTTCTGCGCACCTCTTGGGTCTCGGCGCCCTCGCGATGGATACCGGAGCGATGACGGTTTTTCTCTATACCTTCACTCAACGCGAAACCATCTATAATTTAATTGAAGCGCTTACCGGCGCGCGTTTCACAACATCGTATACACGAATCGGCGGGTTGAGCCGGGATTTGCCCAAAGGCTGGTTGGATCAAGTGCGAGTTTTTATTTCCGAATGTTGGAAAGCCATTGATGAGGTCGATCAACTTCTTACGCGCAACCGTATTTTTGTGGACCGGACAAAAAACATTGGAATTTTGAGCAAAGAAGATGCCATCCAATATGGGGTGACAGGTCCTAATTTACGTGGATCGGGCGTGGCCTTTGATTTAAGAAAAAATCATCCGTACCTTTGTTATCCGGACCTTGACTTTGAAATTCCGGTTGGAAGTGTGGGCGACGCTTATGATCGTTACCTGGTGCGAATGGAAGAAATGCGTCAGAGTTTACAGATTCTAAAACAATGTATTTCCAAAATGCCGGAAGGCCCCATCCACATTCCCAACGGAAAAACAGTTTTGCCTTCCAAAGAAAAGGTTCTCACTAAAATGGAGGAACTGATTCACCAGTTTATTCTCGTCACGGAAGGATTTGACGCGCCACCAGGCGAAATTTATTTTGAAGCAGAAAATCCCAAGGGCCAACTCGGTTTTTATATTCATAGCAAAGGAGGAGGAGTTCCATATCGTCTTAAAATTCGGGCTCCATCATTCTGTAATTTATCGATATTGCCTCATCTGTTACCGGGCAATATGCTAAGCGATACAGTAGCCATTTTGGGAAGTTTAGATTTTGTGGTGGGAGAGTGTGATCGAGAATTGTTTATCATGTTTCGTCTTTTAGAAAAACTTGAAGCAGGTGTGGTGATTGGCGATGGCGCTATGGGGACGTTGCTTTACGAACGTGGATTGCCTTTGGATCATTGTTGTGAGGAGATTGTTTTAAGTCAAAAAGATCTTGTTCGACAAGTTCATGAAGAGTACATCACCGCTGGAGCGCAAGTGATTGAAACCAATTCCTTTGGGGCGAATCGTTTCAAGTTATCTCGTCGTGGATTGGACAATCGGGTGAACGAAATCAATTGGCAAGCAGCAAAAACGGCTGTTGAAGCTGTAAATAAGAGAGATGTTTTAATTGCTGGTTCGGTGGGACCGTTAGGGATACGACTCGAAGACGCCAAAAGTCAGGGGCTGGATGTGGCGTCGATTTTTCGGGAACAAATCGGTGCGCTCCTTGATGGAGGAGCGAATTTTATTCTGTTCGAAACTTTCAGTAATCTCGAAGAATTAAAAATTGCGTTACACGCAGCACAAACAGTGGAGAACGGCCCTTTTGTTTGTTCCATGTCATTTACAGAAGATGGCGTTACTTACGAGGGGGTGTCTATGGAGGAAGCTTTTGTTTCTCTCCGTGAAGCGGGAGCACATGTGATGGGCGCTAATTGTTGCGTGGGACCGCGCGCGCTTACCACGCTTTTCAAAACAAAACCGCCGCGTCTTACGGACATTTATTACTCTGCCTATCCTAATGCGGGTCGGCCTGAATTTTTAGATGGCCGATATTTTTATCCGACGGCGCCCAGTTATTTTGCTCAACACGGAGCGGAACTCGCTCGTTATGGAGTGCGACTGATTGGAGGATGCTGCGGGACCAGGCCCGAACATATTGTGGCTTTGAAACAAGCGCTTCAGTCTGTAAATCTTCAACCTAAAGTAGCTTCTGTTGTAAGTTTTACCGTTCCTATAAAAAAGATAGAGCCTTTGTTAGCCATTCCACACTCTCCTCAGCCGACTCTACTTGAAATCATCAAGCAACGAACGCTCATTATCACAGAGTTTGATTCGCCTAAAACTTTATTGATGAATAAGATGTTGGAAGGCGCGCGTGCTTTGAAAGAAGCGGGAACTGATTTTTTAACAGTGGCAGATAACTCTCTTGCAATCCTCCGAATGAGTTGTGTGACGGCTTCGTATTTGGTAGAGAAGGAGACAGGGTTGCGAGCGATTGTCCACCTGGCTTGTCGAGATCGTAATTTAATTGGCATTCAGTCCGAATTGATGGGGATGGATGCTGTGGGACTTCGTCATGTGCTTGCTTTAACAGGAGATCCAGCCAAGGTCGGAGATTCTCCGGGCGCAACGAATGTTTATGATTTAAATTCTGTCTCACTTCTTGAGGGAATTCGTTCTATGAATGCAGGTCGGACATTTGGAGGACGTGATCTTAAACGACCAGCGCAGTTTGTTACCGGCTGTTCCTTTAATCCAAATGTAAAAAATTTAGATATTCAGGTC